>NZ_LECT01000025.1 GCF_001027925.1 Rhodopirellula islandica
TCCTCGACGTCGTCAGCCAGGCCTGTGGGAAAGATCGAAAACCGGGGCAACCGCTTCCAATCCATCGTCCGCCCAACGAAGTGTCCGCCCCTGCCCTGCCCAATTCACAAAGTGGCTGGCACCTTACGAGTTTTACTTCACAAAGTGGCTGGCACCTTACGAGTTTGTTCTTTACGAGTTCCCTTACCCGATGACCTTGGACGTGATCCCACTGACAACACTGTGATTCGCGAGCATTTTGCTCGCTCGACCCTCGGCCTACTGTCGACTAGAGTATGGCCGGAGGACATACCATGAACGTTGACCAAGCAATTTCCGACCTTTCCACACTTCCGGTGGGGGATCGCTTGCGTGTCGTGCATGCGATCTGGGATACGCTGCCTGACGATGTTGACCTTTCGCCGTCTGCGGAGCAGCAAGCCGAAATTGACCGTCGTCTTGCTGCACACGATGCAGATCCATCGACTGCCATATCGCACGACGAAATGATGCGGCGCATCGCGAAGCGGCGGTGATGTGGCATCTTTCGTATCGTCCGGAGATCGAAGATGATGTCTGCGAGGCCGCCGCTTGGTACGACGACAAACGCGCGGGACTCGGCGATGAATTTGTTGCCGAATACGCGTCGGCGATACGCCGAATTCAGGACAACCCACTTTTGTTCGCGATCGCCGAGAGCGGACTGCGCCCGTGCCGACTAAAGCGGTTCCCCTACATCATCCATTTCAGGGTCGAAGGTAGCGATATCCTGGTCGTCGCGCTAATGGGCAGTGGCCGCGATGAATCCTCGTTCATTCACCGCAACAGATAACCATCAAATCGGGATAAGGGCCCGGTTGCCTGGACCCCCTCCCACACCACCTAGCATGCGGGACCGCACGAGGCAGGTCGGCAGGAGTCTTTCGGCATTTGGACTGTTTCGGTAAGCGTCGTTGCTCCCACGTACAACCGGGGCGAACGCCCAAACGGCTCACATGATGATGCCCGATCATTCCTGCCGACCTGCCGAGGAGGTTGAGCACGAGTTTCAAGTCAGCGCGTCGCCGCGATGCCCCAAGCCATTGGACCGACAACTTCGCCGCTAAGAGATTGCCATCCGGCAACGGCTCCTTCGCGAGATGAAGCCGAACCGTGCTTGCTCGTTCCCTTCCGGCCTTCGTCGACCACCGGGGCCGACGACGATGTCCTCTGCTGACTTCTCTCTGCACGGTCATACGTTGCCGCATTCCGCCCCGCCTTTCGGGCAAGCCCTACTCACGGGTACGCATCGAGATCTCCCCGAAAAAGGGACGTCCTTGATCGCTCAAGAACACGTGATCTGTCCCCGCCCAAGTGCTTGATCTACCTCCGCTCAGAACTCCATCAAGGCATCCGCCGGGCTTCCGGTTCGGCTTCTCGGTCAGCAGCCCACTGTGATCCAAGGGATCGCTCCGCGACGGGCCTGGAGACGTCGGCCTCGTATCAAGTTTCTGTACGTCACCTGGCGGGTCTTGGCGAGAAGATGTCCAGCGACGATTCCTTGCTGGCTTACCGATCATCTTCGCAGGCTTCCTCCCCCCGGTTTGTCACCTCCCCGCAGTTGCTCCGGGTTGCTTGGTGAATGGCCTCGGACTGCCTTTCTTCAGAGCTACATTTGGTAGACTGACTCCTCGAAAGAAACCGGAACGAAGTACAGGGGACTTGCACCCCACAAGATCACGCCCATGTCGGGCGTACTGCACACGGAGCGGGGCTTGCCGGCGGATACGAAATGGACAACTCTACTCTCCCCGCCCGGTGACGCCGGTCGTTCGCCGACAGAAGGATGCCTGATTGCCTGCTGTAATTCGAATCGCTGGTGAACGTCACTTGCTCGCCGACGCTGTTGCCGCGAGCGGACTTGCGTTCACCGAATCGGCACAGTCTCGACGCATGCGACGATTGAACGCAGACGCCCACGAGATGGACACGTCATACAACCTGACGGTCTCCGAGGCCGATGGCGATGAAGTGTCGGTGCAAGTTCGTGATGTCGACGAATTCTTGAATGCAAACGAGCAACTGTTTGCTGAACTTTTGCGTTCGATCCCTGACTGTCACTGTACGATCGATTTCTCTTGGGATTTCCCTGCAACGTCTGCCGGACAGTACAATTGCTTCCCTACGGCGTTGCTGAATCGACTTGGTGTGCTCGGTGTAGATCTGAAGGTTTCGGTATATGCGACATCAGAAAATGCGGCGAACCATCCGATGCAACCGAGCGGCGAAGTCGGGCGTATTGAAATGGATGATCAACCGTCGCCGCCGGCTGATCGGTAACGTTTTCCGAATGACAAGGCATCGACTTCGCTGGTCGAGCGGCAGAGACTTACGACACCCAAACGACTCACTCCCGGCCCCGCCATGGCATTCATTCCCTATATCCTTGTTTGGATCGGACTCGGTCTGACTGGCTCTTTCTTGCTTCTCACGAAATCGGCACGCCCGGAGCGTGCATTGTTTGTTGTAATTTTCTCGTTGCCGCATGCAGTTGTATTTGGGCCGCTCTTCTTGCTGTTGAACCTGGCCGGACGAGCTCAGAAAACCTGCCCTTCCTGCCAATCGAGCGTTGATCGTGCGGCTACTGTCTGTGCAAAATGCACAAAAGAGCTACCACAATCGTCGTAAAATCCGAAAGACACCCGTCGAAGTCCTCCAGGAGAAACGCAGGGCAAAGCGACGCAATCCGACAGGCAAACGCATTCGACGCGACGGAACCATTGGGGGCAGTGGGGCTGCTCCGAAGTTTGTGAACGAGAGTTCCCAACCAGATGCACGCCGAATGCAAAGAACGTGTCTGCCGGAGCGGCGCCGAAGCGGCTTGATCCGGCCTACTTGCTGCCTCGAAGTCGACCGTGGTGCGGCAATCGTCCGATCAACGATGAATGGCGATTGGTGGATGGCACCTTCCGGATCCTTAGTGGTCTGTCACGACTTATCCCTGGGGTAGTGGACGAGGCGACGAGTCATGAACTGGCGTGAAATCCAAGGACTCGTGGCCTCGTCCACTACGACCAACCTTATCTTTTAGCTGTGACAGACCACTCGCCTTGCAATCTCAACTCCCTGCCGGACAATGCCGAGCAGCATGGGACGTGATCTGATCTGACACAATGCAAACTCAGCCAGAACGAAGCAGACAGGCCGCGCGCAAACTCGTTTCAAGCGAGTGACATTTCTTCTAACAAACCAAGGACCTGAAGCATGGCGGCACCTCACCATTTCTTTCATGATTCGATGTGGTCAATCCTAGCGATTGCGTTGGCAATGTCGGCCTCGACCGCTTTGGCATGCACACGCATTCTATGGAATACCAATGGCGTCCTCGCCGTCGCGGGACGGACGATGGATTGGGCAGAATCAACGGAACCAAGACTGTATGTTTTTCCGAAAGGCATGCCTCGAGATGGAGGCCGGGTTGGGCCGATTGATTTCGGTGACGAAAATCCACTCACCTGGACGTCTCGCTATGGTTCGGTCGTCGTTTCCGCTTATGGCCTGGCATCGGTCGACGGTTTGAACGAAAAGGGACTTGCAATGCACTTGCTGTTCCTAACCGCCACCGACTATGGGCCGCGAAATCCAGAGAAAGCGGGGCTCCATGCGGGCCTTTGGGGGCAGTACTTGCTCGACAACGCAGCCACGGTCGAAGAAGCCCTGGAGAGAATGAAAGACGTTCAACCAATCATGGTCGAGCACGCCGGCTTCAAGACGTCGCTTCACTTAGCAATCGAAGATGCATCCGGAGATTCCGCCATCATCGAATACGTCGATGGCCAACCAAAAATCTACCATGGATCGGAACATCGAGTGGTGACCAATGATCCACCCTACGATCAACAACTCCTTGAGCTAGAGAAGTGGGATTTCACGAACGCGACACGCCAAACCCCGCTGCCCGGCAACGTCAATCCAATCGATCGCTTTGTACGAGCCAACTATTTCTTGAAGACGCTTCGCAAACCCGAGGGAGAACGAGAAGCAATTGCCACGACATTGTCTCTCGCTCGAAACGCTTCGGTGCCATTCAATGCGCCTTACAAAACGCCTGGAACGATCTACGACACCGAATACCGCACCGTCGTGAACCTGGAGGCCAGACGTTTCTTCTTTGAGCTGACAACGAGCCCCAACGTCATTTGGGTGAATCTGGAGGACTTGGAGCTTTCTCCAGGCTCCCCGGTTCTCACGCTCAACCCAGATGACATTCATCTGTCAGGCAATGTGAACAAAGAATTCACACCAGTGGCTGAACCTCCGTTCTAAGCAGGTCGGCAGGAGTCTTTCGGCATTTGGGCTGTTTCGGTAATCGCCGTTGCTCCCACGTATAACCGGGGCTAACGCCCAAACGGCTCACATGATGATGCCCGATCATTCCTGCTGACCTGCTTAAGAACCATGTGAACAACAAGTGACGTAGCGGAAGGGCGCGAGCCCTCCGGTTCCTCACCGGGCGGCTTGCGCCACGCCGCTAACATCGTCACTTGTTGTTCACGCGTTGCTTAAGCAGGCACGCGGGAAAACTTGTTCCCCAGCAAGGTCTCACAAGCAGATCAGTTCTTCTTGTCGCTGGCTCACGGGAACATCCAAGTTGCGGAGTCGTGAAATGATCTCACCGCAGAGCTCTCGATAGCGAGCGGCGAACTGCCGCCCGTACTTGGCATCGCAATTTGGATGCGGGGTGCTCAGCTCGCGTGGGTCGACAGCCCTGGCCAATTGGGCCGCGTTGGGAATGACCGACTCAAACGGGGTGGGCAACTTCGCGAAAGGATCGGAAACCATCGCGCGGTGAAGTGGCGTCTGCTGGCGATACAACGTCCACAAAGTCCCGAGTGAGTCAACACGAAAACGTTTCAGCCGATCGACCAAATTCGCTGATCCTCGCACCGACAATTGGTCCGGGATGGATGGAATCACGCAACCATCCGCGATCCGCAGAAACATTTTGACTTGCATCGCAATGCTGGGCGGACAATCCACAATCACGAAGTCATACAGTTCGTTGAGCCAGCTCTTCACTCCCGGCATCTGTTTCTTGATTTGAGTGAACAAATCTCGTTCGGTGTCGAACAAACCCGAGCGACGCTTGGAACGAAACGCATTGTTGTAAAAGTCATCGATCCGAAACGAACAAGGGATCACATCCAAGAAGTCATGCACTGTCGCGACGTTCGATGTTTCTTGAGCGATGAACGTTCGCAGGTCATCGACTTCAAAATCGGGGTCGCACATCTCCAAGAAAACGTCGTGCAGCGTGCGTTTCCGTTTCTCACACTGAAGCATCCGCTGTTCGCCCAACAACAATTCCCCCGCCATGCTCTGGTGGTCCGCATCGATCACCAAGGTCTTGTAACCTTCCTCTGCCAGTGTCTCCGCGATGGCGACCGTCGAAGCGGTTTTTCCAACTCCACCTTTGAGATTGATCATCAAGAGAACAGGCATGGGCTTTCGATCGTTTGAGGGGTTCAGAGGCATCTCACAAAACACCACCCCCGAGCGGGGATCGCGTCCACTCAAGAATTCACCACAAACTCACGAACGCTCAATCCGCGCCCTCGAAAAACAGACGAATAGGCTTTTGCTGCCGACAAAAGTCGCCCATTCACGCCAACCATGTTTCGACTCTCATTCCACACAACTGCTGCGATCCCACACTCAACCGTCGTAGACCCGCCTCAAATCTTCAGGCGAAGCTCCTTTTGAAAACTCGCGTTGAATTTGCCAGTTCAGTAGCGTCTGACGAACAACGCCCCGCCTCTGCCAACGCCGAGCATCGACCTGGACAGGCCCCGGCAACAGCGTCGCCGGGCAATGCGCTCGCAGCTTTGCCGACAGCATCACGTCTTCCATCAACGCCACTCGTTCAAATCCACCGACGCGTTCATACAAGTCGCGATGAACGAAGATCGCTTGATCGCCAAACAAATTCGATCGCACACGCCCCCGCCAAGCGTTGCCCCATTCGAGCATTCGGTAACGCCAAGCCGGATGATCGATTCGTTGATAGAAACCGCCCCAAGCTGGCCAATCCGCTTCCCGCAACTGCGCCCACCAATTCAGAGGCAGTCGATTGTCGGCGTGCAAGAAAAGCAGCATTTCCCCGGTTGCCAGTTCCGCTCCGGTGGCAAGTTGCTCGCCGCGTCCCGGAAGCGACTGGATCACTCGCACACGAACGTCCTGCATCGCTTCCACGAGCATCACGGTGCTGTCTCGGCTGCCACCATCGGCGACGATGACCTCAGCCACCCTGCCTTCGGCCTCGCCCGTCTCAGAGACGCTCCGCCCTGATTCGCCGCCCGAGAGGATGGACGCAAGACACGGTTCAATGTTGTCCGCTTCGTTCCACGTGGGGACGACGACGCTGACCTTCATCAAACCGTCTGAACGTGACGCAGTCGGGAATACGCCAGAGGCCCAATGATCAGCAGGGGAATCCAAGCGGCGATGCCGGGCGTGACCAGACTCGTGCTTCCGCCCAACGTGCTCGCGATGGTTTTGAGCGCGAAAAATCCGATGATCAGACCCACCGCCGATCCGATCAACACGAACAACTTGCGTCCTCGTCGATTGACGACCATCGGCAGCACCAACAGAATCAAAGCAAAATCCAGCGGGGCCCGCACGATCCGTTCATGAGTGGTTGTTCGCAGCGCCTTGCTGGTATGCACCGAAGGATTGCGAACTCGACCGGCAAGTTCCATCACGGATGCCAGGCGTGTCGCGGTGTCTTGGGTTTGCAACATATTCGGATGAATGCTGGTGACGACAAAGCACTCGGTCGGTTGCAGCCAAGGCTGGTCCGCGGGGGTCAAAATCACCAAGTCTTCTCGAGACTCCAGTCCGACCGACGGCACATCACGCAGGTCTTCAGGACGCCGCACGCCACGCAGCAGGTAGCCGGTGCTTTCGGGCATTCCGCTTCGTCCCGCCAAGTCCGTCCAACTGGTTCGTCTGCCTTCCGTGTCGGACACGGCGGCGTGGAGGGATGCCAATTGCGCGGAAGCGGTTTCTGCGGGCCCACTTTCTGCCAATTCGGCGTCAGGCAACCCTTGGTCGTCTCGCCATTCCGCCATCGCCTGTGGGTCCCACCAAATCGCTTCGCGTGCCAACAAGACATCACCAAACCCGGCGTATTCGCTGTACAACCGGAAGTTGGGTCGTGTGATGACACGTCCCAGCGTCCGCAGTTTATCGCCTTCGATCAGAATCCCCGACGATTGGTCATAGGTCGGCATGACAGCCTGTTCGACGTCGCCGGACAGATTTTTCGCCTTCATCGTCAGCGAATCGCGAAAACGCGGGATCACCCATTCTCGATTCATCAGCTGAACGGAGACAATTGCCAAAGAGGCGATCACCATCGGCCGAAGGATCCGCCCGTGGGAAATTCCCGCGGACAGGGTTGCGGTCAGCTCCCCGGTTCGCCGCAGCCAGCCCGCCGTGAACAAGAACGCCATCAGAGTGATGATCGTCCCGGTCATATCGAAGAGCAGCAGCAAATACGGCCCGTAGAAGCGGCCCAGCACCAATGGCAAGGGCTCGCCGGCTTTGGATTGAGCGATCAAGTCGTCCATCGCCGTGAAGGCGTGAAACACAATGAAGATGCCCGCCAACGACAAAAAACACACGCACACCGTGCGAATGAAGAGGATCAGGACGTAGCGATCAATCTGAGTCACGATGCGGCGGACGACGACTTCAAAGGAATGGATGGATACCGGACAGGGAATTTCTCCCGTCCCTGCTCACCATCGCAGCCAACCCGTCGACGCCTCAAGACCAATCGCTGGAGCCCTCAGGCGTTGATTGGCACCAGAGCAGAACAATTGTCCCGAATTGTTCCGTCACCCAGCATTCAGACGTCGGTCAGCTTCTTCCCCAGTCCACCCCTGACACCGTTTGTGTCAGGACCGGAAACGATCCGAACACGGACAGTCGAACAGTTGATTCAACGGTTCGACATCGTGAACAGCTCGGTGGGGCCTCCACCGAGACATGTTCTTTGACGACAGCTTCAACGAGGCTGACTGAGGCGACGGACTCATCAGTCGACCAGTTGAGCACCGGGTGGCAATGGATCGGCGTGAATGATCATGTCACCTTGTGAGTCCACGCGATTCGATTGGTAGGCACGAGGGGCGAACGAGTCGCCTTGGATCGAACCGTTGTAGGAATCGACGGGATAGCCGCCACCAGGAACGATCGTTTCGCCGTAACCAAGCGTGCCGCTTCCCAGGTAGGGATCAACAGCGCCTTCGTAGTAGCCGGGCATTCCGACGGCATACTCACTGCCGCATCCGTCGCCCACGTAGGTTTGGGGTGCCGGGCAAGTGTTGCAGGTACCAGCCGATGCATACGGTGCGTAGGCAGGGGCCGGTGCGTAGACAGGCTGTTGCGGAATCATTGGAGGTGCGGCCACGGCCGGACCGCGGTTGAACAAATTGCAGGATCCAGTGTTGCAACCACCCGCGGTGGCTGCAGGCGGAGGAGCCAACGGATTGACGGCACGGCCAATGGCGCCGACGCGATTGCAAAGACCACAGCTGGCGCCGCGGCCGAAAAAGAAGTTTCTCATTCCTGAGCAGCCGGTCGAAGTCACCGTGACCGTCACGAGCATCAGGAGCGTTAGAGTTCGGATTGTCATCAGAGTTTCCTTGACTGGCAAAGCAGGCGGATCGGGCAAGGTGAACCCAAAGGGAAAACCGAGCCTAAACGTTGGCCTTGGCACCAAGACCACTCAAAAGTAGGACGCTCTGAGCGTTGTGCAAACGCAACACGCTAATTTTGGGCAACAATTTGTTGACAAAACGCCACATCCCACCTTCAGAAGGGCTGTGGTAGCTTGGATGCCCCGCACGATTCATACGACCCGTTTGATTGTTCGCATGATGCAGCTCGCTCACCCACACGACCACAAGTCGCTGATGTCCACCGTCGTCATCGGCCGATCATCCGGTTTCTCGATTCGCCTCCTGGGCAAACGAGTTTTGCTTCCGGAGGCGATCGCGCCGGTGATGCTGTGCATCGCCATGTGCTCTGCGTTCGCGATCAACGCCGACTCCCTCCGCGCCGGGCAGCCGCTCGCCTTCGATTCAGCGGTTTTCTCCCAGCCGTTGTCTCTGTCCTCTGCCAGCGAGTGGACTTCCACGGAAACGATCGCTGCCGAAGAGGCCGCAGAACTCAATCGAGTCGAAGCGATCGAGATTCAAGCCGAGAACGAACTGGATCTTTCGGACTCACTGACATCCATTCATTCCGCTTCTGTCACGCGACCTCATCCCAACCTGATCCCATCGGGATCGTTCATGGTTCCGGCACCGTCCAGTCTGCAACAGGATTTGACGAGTGACCGTTACTGGTTGATCAGCACGCGGCACATCACCAGCACCGCTTGTCGCGCCAACTTGCAGAACCCGAACCTGCACATCTCGCGATTGAATCGTTGCGGTCAATCCAGCCCGTCCAGCCTCGACGAATACATCGCGACGTTTGACCCGAGCCGACCGCGTGTCATTTACGTTCACGGCAACCGCCGCTCCGCTCCCTTGGCTATTCAACGGGGGATGGACGTGGCTCGTGAGTTGGAAGCCAACCGCTGCGACCGCACCCCGATGGACTTTGTCATCTGGAGCTGGCAAAGCGATCGCGAAACGTTTGCCATCACCGACGCTCGAATCAAAGCGGAACGAACCGACGCCCAGGGTTTGTACTTGGCTTGGTTGCTGCATCGTCACGTCGAAGCCGCCCAGCCCACCGCGTTGATCGGATTCAGCTTCGGCGGCCGGATCGTGACAGGCAGCCTGCACGCGTTGGCCGGCGGCAGCATCGGACGTCGAAGCTTGAGCGAAGCGCCCGTGATGGCGGCCAACCTGGACGTTGGTTTACTCGCACCGGCAATCCAAAGCGATTGGCTGATGCCTCACGGCTACCACCGCCTCGCGACTCAGAACATGAATCGCCTGGTCCTGCTGTACAACCAACGCGACGCAATCCTCAAGAACTACTGGCTGCTGACGCGAATTCGCGGCACACGTGCATTGGGCTACACCGGTCCAACCCGATTCGCGCCTCGTTACGACGGCTCGCCGTTGCCCGTCCGTTCGCGTGACTGTTCGCCCACAGTCGGCAAGGCTCACTCGGAAGAGGAGTATTACAAGCGATCGTGTTACGCGGGCCGCGAAATGGCCAGCCTGTTGTCCAGCAGTTTGAAAAACGACTGAGCAACGCCCTACCAACGGCGGCCGTGGTGGACGAGGCAACGAGTCCGGTTCGTCGTGACAACCGTGAACCATCGTTCATCGGCTGATGGTTGAACTCACCGCAAACCGAACAGTTTGACTGAACCGGGGAGTTTGCCTGTTGGTTGCGACGCGCGAAAGTCAGAGCGTGTTGTACCGGACTGATCGATCCTGACGATCCGATGGTTGTCGCGACGGATACGCGACGCTTTGCCCGTTCGGTTTCGCAGGATGCAGTGCCGCCAGTCATATGAATCTCAAAACACTTCAAGCGTCGGTTCCCGTTTTGTTGGTTGCGATGTTGGCGAATGGGGCCAGCAACGAATGCCGAGCGGATTGGCCGTTTCCACTGCTACGTCCCGACGGAGCCCAACGGGTGGACGTGATCGGCCCGGTGGGAAGCCGTTTGCCAGAATCCTACCGGCGTCAATACAACCGTCCGACTTACGTGGGTGGTAAAACCGCGGCGATCATCGCCCCGTCCAGCCAAGAAGCTCGTGCCTGGCAACGAGCCGACGCACTCGGGCTGTACGACGACAACGGCATCAAGGGCGCAGTCCACGGCAAACACTGCCCGCCGAAACGCGTGGAACAACACTACTTCTATCCCAAACCGTGGGAAGTCCTGACCGTCGGTCCGCGCCGCTCGGTCGCCGTCGAACCGAACGACGTTGATCGCTACCAGGAACCCGTGTTGATGAAAGAAGTCGCGGAGGAACTGGAGAAAGCCGAAACGCTGCATCGCCCTTCGCCAGATGACTTGGAACCGATCGAATCAGCGATTCCTGCCCCGGTGCAAGACCCAGCAACGGATGCACTGGACCTGAATGATCAATCGTCGATCCCCAACACGATTCGCGAGCCCGTCTTTGTGGCTCCCGTCAGTGGCCTGATTCATCGCTAGGCTGGGTGGGCAGGAATGAACGGACGAAACCGCGTAAGCCGTTTGGTCGTTCGCCTGGACTGTTTTCATCCTGGTAGGGATGTCAGATGGTAGCCGTCGGCAAGCAATAGCGCCACCGACGGACATGCCAGTTCAGTCGAGATGTTGCCAACCAACCGCGGAGCGGTGACATTCGATAGCGTCGGGTTTCAACCCGACGTCTTGGGTGCCCGCACCTCAATTCAAAGCCGCCGAGCGGCGACAGATCGTTCCAAACTCGTTGCCAAATGCCGTCCCTCCGCGACTGATCGGTCGAGATGTTGGCCAACCAACTGTGTGGGACGTTCGATTGACAGCTTGCGGAACTTCCCTGTGGCGTTGGCTTCCAGCCTGTGTTCTATCCTTCACAGACTGGAAGCCGATGCTGCATTTCTGAGGAATTCTCGTGGCAGCGTTGCTTGACCGAAACGGCAGTCGCCATTATCCTTCCTTTAAGCGGGGATCACCCCCGCTCCCGCCTGCCACCCCCCACACGGCTACCGAATCGATTCATCCCCGGGATTGATTCGGATCGGCGATGATTTTTCGTCCCCATGCATTCGCTTGGAAGGAAATCGTCGTGACAGATATTTCGTTGATCATGTTGTCCATTCGGTCACCGCGATCCCCATTACCCCACCTAGCCGTTGTGGGACTTTTCTTTTTCTCTGCCCTCGGTGCCCCACCGAGTTCGGCAGAGGACGAACCCACCCCCGCCGAAGTCCCCACTTCGGCCGCGGGTTTGGGCGTTGGAACCGTCAGCTATCACCGCGACGTTCTACCGGTCCTGCGAGCGAACTGCTTCGGATGCCACCAAGCCGCGAAGCAACGCGGCGAATACGTGATGACCGACTTCGACGCGTTGCTCCGCGGCGGTGAAAGCGGCGAGGCGGCGGTCGTTCCCGGTGATGCCGACGCCAGCTCGCTGGTCTCGCTGATCACGGCACACGACGGCATTGCCGAAATGCCCAAGGCCCCACGCAAACCACTGCACGAAACAGAAGTGGCGACGATCCAGCGCTGGATCCAACAAGGGGCGATCAACGACTCGCCCCAGCCCAGTGGCCCGCGAATCGATGCCAACCATCCGCCGGTCTACGCAGGGCCACCGACGTTGCCCTCGATCGACCTCTCGCCCGATGGCCAAGTGCTCGCCGTCGCGGGCTACCACGAGATTTGCTTGCTGGATCCCCAAACCGGTGAGATGCAAACACGTTTGGTCGGCATGTCGCCGCGGATCAACTCGGTTTGCTTTTCACCCGATGGTTCACGCATCGCCGCAGCGGGCGGCACGCCCGGCGAACTGGGTGAACTGCAAATTTGGAACGCATCGACTGGCGAGCAAGAACTTTCCCAACAGATCACGTTCGACACCCTCACCGGTTTGTCTTGGTCACCAGACGGATCGAAGATCGCGATCGGAGCCAATGACAACACGGTGCGTGCACTCGATGCGACCTCGGGCGAACAAGTCCTGTTCCAAGGGGCCCACGAGGATTGGATTCGCGACACGGTGTTCAGCAGCGATGGCAAACACCTCGTTTCCGTTGCCCGCGACATGACCTGCAAATTGACGGAAGTTGAAACCGAACGCTTCATCGACAACGTCACCTCGATCACCCCCGGTGCTTTGTCGGGCGGGCTGTCCAGCGTTGCTATGCATCCGACTCGCAATGAGATCGTTGTCGGTGGTGCCGATGGCGTGGTCAAGGTCTACCGTGTCTTCCGACAAACCAAGCGTCAGATCGGTGACGACGCCAACTTGTTTCGAAACCTGCCTCGTCTGAACGGACGCATCCGGCAAGTCGTCGTGAACTCCACTGGCACGCACCTGGCCGCCGTCGCCACGATCGACGGCCATTCCGAATTGCGAGTTTGGAAGTACGACTTCACCGGTGAGTTGACTGATCTGCTGAAATCGATCCTCAGCAAACGAGTCGCCAATCGCTCCGCGAACGGGCAGAAACTCGTCGAAGAAACGATCAACGAACCCGTCACACAGACGCTCCTCTTCGAACTTCCCAACGCCGCCGCTTACGCGATGGATTTGACCGATGACGGGAGCGTGTTTGTCGCGGCCAACGATGGACTCATCCGCCACCTCGACCCGACCGGAAAACTGGTTCGCTCATTTCCGGCGGTGCCGCAAAGCGATGCGACGTCCGAAGAAGCGTCCCATGCTTCCGCCCCCGAGCTCAACTTCACAAGCGATGCAGCTTCCAACCAAGACGCGTCACCTGAATCGCCGATCACCGCCTCGGAATTGGTTGAACTGTCCGTTGTCCCGAAAACAATTTCGCTGACATCGCCCTACGACTACGTGCAACTGATCGCGATTGGAACGCTGGCCGATGGTTCCACCATCGATGTGACGCGACAAATCAAGATCACGCAATCCGAAGACTACCTCGCGTCGCCCAGCGGATTGATTCGCCCCCAACGAAATGCGATCAACGAAGTCACCATCACGCTCGGATCGCATCAACAAACACTCCCGATCGAGATCACCGGGCAAGCCAACTTCGACGTCGACTTCATTCGAGACGTCAATCCTGTGCTGTCTCGACTGGGATGCAACCAAGGCACCTGCCATGGAGCCCAGAAGGGCAAGAACGGGTTCCGTCTGTCTTTGCGAGGCTACGATCCCATCTTCGACATCCGCGCCCTGACCGACGACTTGGCCGCGCGGCGAATCAATCCGGCGGCCCCCAATGATTCGATGATGCTCCGCAAACCTCTGGGCATCACGCCTCACGAAGGCGGCACATTGATGAAAGAGGGCGATCCCTATCACGCGGTCCTGCATCGCTGGATTGCCGATGGATCCAAACTGGACCTGAAAACTCCCCGCGTCGCATCGTTGGAAGTCTTCCCGAAGAACCCGGTCGTTCAATCCACCGACGCTCGCCAGCAGGTTCGCATCGTTGCGACCTATGCCAACGGCGACTCACGCGATGTGACGCAAGAAGCATTCGTCAGCTCCGGCAACACCGAAGTCGCCACCGCCGAAGCCGGTGGGATGCTCCGTGCCGTTCGTCGCGGGGAAGCACCCGTGCTGGCTCGATTCGAAGGGGCCTACGCCGCCACCACGCTGACCGTGATGGGCGATCGCACGGGATACGAACAAGCCAACTCGGATACCTGGGGACGCATCGACGAATTGGTCGCTCAAAAGTGGGACCGAATGAAGATCGTACCCAGCGAAGTCGCCGACGACGCCACCTTCCTCCGCCGCGTGCACTTGGACCTGACCGGGCTGCCTCCCACCAGCCAAATGGTTCGCGAGTTTTTGGCCGATGAAACGCCTCGCAAATTGAAGCGTCAGGCCATCATCGATCGCTTGATCGGCAACGAAGACTTCGTCGAATACTGGACCAACAAGTGGGCCGACCTGCTGCAAGTCAATCGAAAATTCCTCGGCGTCGAGGGCACCAAACTCTATCGCGATTGGATTCGCAAAGCGGTCGAGGAAAATCGTCCCTACGACGAATTCGCCTACCAGATCTTGACCGCATCGGGTTCCAACCAAACCAACCCGGCCGCCTCGTACTACAAAGTCCTCCGGACCCCCGAGGACACGATGGAAAACACGACGCATCTGTTTCTGGGCATTCGTTTCAATTGCAACAAATGCCACGATCACCCGTTCGAACGTTGGACCCAAGACCAGTACTTCGAACTGGCCGCCTACTTCGCGAAAGTCGACCGAAAGAAAGATCCCAATTCAGGCGACAAAAAGATCGGTGGCACCGCCGTCGAAGGTGCAACACCCCTGTTTGAGATCATTGCCGACACGGCCGATTCAGAGGTCCAGCACGGCCGGACGGGCGAGAACGTTGAGCCGTCGTTCCCTTACGAATTGGCCGGCAAAGCTGCCGATCAACCCGCTCAACAACAATCACAGACCGCTGCACCCAATGGGCAAACGCTGGTCTCTCATTCCAACGATCCACTCACGCGACGCGAAGAACTTGCCAAGTGGATGACGGATCCCAGCAACCCGTACTTCGCTCGTTCCTACGTCAACCGAATCTGGGGATACATGACGGGCGTCGGCTTGATCGAACCGATTGACGACATCCGAGCTGGCAACCCACCGTCCAACCCCCAATTGCTGGACTACCTGACGAACGAATTCATCGGTTCCAACTTCGACACGCGGCATCTGATGCGGTTGATCGTTCGCTCGCGGACCTATCAGTTGTCGGTCCAGTCCAACGAATGGAATGCCGACGATCACCTGAACTACTCCCACGCGACACCGCGACGATTGCCCGCCGAAGTCATCTTCGACGCCGTGCACTCGCTGACGGGAGCGACCAGTCACATCCCTGGCATGCCTGCCGGGACCCGTGCGGCCGCCGCAACGGACTCGGGCGTCTCGCTCACCGACGGCTTCCTCGCCAACCTCGGACGTCCTGTCCGCGAAACAGCCTGTGAATGCGAACGGGGAACTGACCTGCAACTCGGCCCGGTGATGGCGTTGATCAGTGGCCCCACCATTGGCACCGCGATCAGCGACCCCAAGAACCAACTCGAAAAGATCGTCGCGGAAAACTCCACCGACGAAGCCGTGACGGAAGAGATCTTCTTGCGAGCGCTGGGCCGCCTCCCGTCTGACAAGGAACGCGCCGCTTTCGCAACGATTCACGGCCAAATCCAAAGCGACCACGAAACGCTCGTCGAACGTTTGGCCGCTGCCGAGACCGCTTGGTCCGAGCGATTCCCGCAGTTGGAGGCCGGCCGTCAAGCGATGCTGACGAAGCTCGCCGATGACATCGCCACTCGCCGCACCGAGAGTGCGGATGAACGAGCGAAGATGCAGGCCGAGCGTCAGACCAAGATCGACGCCGCCGCAAAGAAGCTCGCTGACCAAGAAGCAAAACTGCCCGAATTGGTGACAGCGTTTCTGACAGAGAAAAAGGCGGACACCGAATGGCATCCGCTGATCCCCAACTCGTTGTCCGCAACCAACCAAGCGACCTTGACCATCCAACCCGATCGCAGTGTTCTGGCCAGTGGCAAACAAGGCAATGGCTCTTACATCGTCGAGTTTGAGACCGATCTGTCCGGAATCACCGGCTTTCGAGTCGAGGCACTCACCGATCCAAGCCTCCCGCAAAACGGTCCTGGTCGCGCCGGCAACTTTGTGGTCACCGAGATCACCGTCCGAGCTGGATCGGATCTCCAAGCCAAGCCCAAAGATCTACCTGCCGTCAAAATCGCTCGTGCTTCGGCCGACTTCTTGCAGAACGGGTTCAAAATCGAAAGCACCTTCGATGGCAACGCTGGCAATCAAAACGCTTGGGCGGTCTCGGGAGCCAATGGTCACGAGCACTGGGCCACGTTCCAGTTCGCTCAACCGATCGCCTCGGAAGGCAAAACACGCCTGAGATTTGAATTGGCTCAAAACCACAACGCCAAGGAACATCAACTTGGTCGCTTCCGAATCAGTGTGACCACGGCGGAGGGCGACATTCCGCTGGGATTGTCCGAAACGTTTGCCGCCGTGGAACGAACACCCGCGGAACAACGCGGTGAGGCTCTCGCGAAGGCAATCGATCAGTACGTGTCGACGATCAATCCCGAGTTGAAAGCGGCTCGTGATGCACTCAATCAAGCCAAACGGCCGCTGCCCGAAGACAGCCGAATCGTCGAACTGCAAACACGCCGCAAACGCTTTGAACCAGAAACACCGATTGATCCGGCCTTGGTTGAATTGCGTGCGAACGTCGAACGATCCAAGACCCAACTGGCGAATTCCCGTTTGACCGCGGCAGAAGACCTGGTCTGGGCTCTCGTCAATTCGCCGGCGTTCTTGTTCAACCACTGATTCACATTGGAACCATTCGGAAACAACTTCGGGATTCAAAAGTAGCGGAAGGGCGCGAGCCCTCCGGTGACACACCGTGCGGCTCACGCCGCTCCGCTACAGCCGAACTTGATTCCGAACGATTCCTTCGCCTCTCAACAACCCAACCACGGAGTCAACGATGTTGTCTTTCAAAGGGCCTCGCGCCAAAGATCTCTGCGACCCTCACTTGGGTGAAACCCGGCGTGCGTTCTTGCGTGTCGGGAGCGCATCGTTGTTCGGATTGTCGCTGCCTCAGATTCTGAAACTGCAATCGCATCAAGCCCAAGCGGCCGAAGCCAGCGGTTCAGCGGACTCGAATCACAGCGGTGGTCCGGGCTGGGGCAAGGCCAAGTCCATCATCATGGTCTACTTGCAAGGCGGGCCGAGCCAATTGGATTTGTGGGACCCGAAAGAAAGCGTTCCCGACAACGTCAAAAGTCAATTCAAACCGATCTCAACCAAGATTCCTGGGATCCAATTCACCGAGAACCTGCCGCGACTGTCCCAGATCAACGACAAGTTCACCATGATCCGGTCGATGTCGTACACGCCCAATGGTCTGTTCAACCACACCGCGGCGATCTACCAAATGATGACGGGCTACACGACCGACAAGGTCAGCCCGTCGGGACAACTTGAGCCGCCCTCGCCGAAGGACTTCCCCAATTTTGGCAGCAACATCGTCAAGATGAAACCGATGGAAGAACCGATGCTTCCATTCGTGATGCTGCCCCGTCCATTGCAAGAATCCAACGTGGTTGGCAAAGGCGGGACCGCCGGTTTCCTGGGCAAAGCTTACGATCCGTACACGCTGTACCCGCCCGGCGACGACATGGACATGGAAAAAATGCAACGCATCCGGACCGACGACCTGTCGCTTCGCGATGAAGTGTTCGACGTGCGATTGCAACGCCGCGCCAACTTGCGTCAGGCCCTCAACGAGCAGATGCCCGTCATCAACGAAGCGGTCGAAAAGTTCCAGTTGGACCAAAACTACGACCGAGCCCTCTCGCTGATCCTCTCTGGCCGAGCACGCGACGCATTTCAATTGTCGGCCGAAGACGATGTTCTTCGAGACGCCTACGGACGTAATTCCTTCGGGCAAAGTTGCTTGTTGGCCCGTCGCTTGGTGGAAGCCGGGACACGAGTCGTGGAAGTGATTTGGCCCAAGGTCGCCAACAGCGACAATCATTCCTGGGACCATCACTCTGGCCTTTCCAAGCGAATGAAGGAGCAGTCCGCTCCGATGCTCGACAACGGCTTGTCCACTCTGCTCGAGGACCTCGACCAACGCGGTCTGCTGGAAGAAACCTTGGTCGTGGCCGTCGGCGAATTCGGGCGGAGTCCGCAGCGAGGCGTCAGCACATCGGGCAACAACAACTCCGACGATGGCCGTGATCACTGGCCGTACTGCTACACCGCCGTCGTCGCTGGTGCCGGCATGAAACGAGGCTTCGTCTACGGCAAGAGCGACAAGACCGCCTCCGCTCCCGTCGACAACCCGCTGCACCCCGCCGAGCTTCTCGCCACGATCTACCACAGCTTTGGGATCGACCCAGAAACGCTCGTCTACAACCACCTCAACCAACCCCGCGAGTTGGTCAAAGGCCACGCCGTCACCGCACTGATGAGCTGAATGAAAGCTGCGAGGTTCCGTCGCCGGATTCGCCAGCATTCGGACTCCGCCAGAGCAGAACCGTTGTCCTCAACTGCTTGGAGGTCAAGCAGTTTTCTGGTGCGGCATTTTGGCGGGTTTTCACGCGGCGCACCTCTCCTGAAACGCAGTTTGGGGAGAGGTCGAGCGACGCCGTTCAGGCGTACGCGAGGGTGAGGGCCGAGCATGGGAAGCGGCGCGGATGGCCCTCCCCCGGAAATCTCGCTGAACGCTCGCTTTCCGCCCCCTCCCGCTGCGCGGGCGGGGTTCTCAAGGCGCTGCCGGCACAGCATTGAAAGCTGCACGACCTCTTTGCGTGCGTGGTCGCCGACCTCGAAACGCTCAGCGCGAATGGGGTGCAACTTCAACTCGAGTCATCACGTCAATTCGGCTACCGACAAGGCACGACAGGGAATGACGCACGACGGAACAATTGGGGACAATTGTTCTACTCTGTCCTCCACCGTTCGCGTGCGAGGTTGTCGACGTGAAGACGCTCAGCGTGAGTTCAAAACAGTTTCGACGCGGAGGCGGAGAGACGCGGAGCACCGGACGGTTCTCAAAACGCAAGCTGAACATTCGAAGCAATCGCGTTCCGCTGATTCTCTCGCTCCGCTCGAGCGATCCCATGCGTCTCTGCGCCCTCGCGTCTCTGCGCCCTCGCGTCTCTGCGTCAACAACTCGTCGCCGATCAGCGATCGACGGAAGGCGTCGTTCCCACGCACTGCACCCTCCGAATTCTTGGCGAATCCGGCTACCTGGATGGTCTACAATCATCCAACCAACCCCGCGAGTTGGTCAAAGGCCACGCCGTCACCGCACTGATGAGCTGAATGAAAGCTGCGAGGTTCCGTCGCCGGATTCGCCAGCATTCGGACTCCGCCCAGAGCAGAACCGTTGTCCTCAACTGCTTGGAGGTCAAGCAGTTTTCTGGTGCTGCATGTTGGCGGGTTTTCATGCGGCGCACCTCTCCTGAAACGCAGTTTGGGGAGAGTTCGAGCGACGCCGTTCAGGCGTACGCGAGGGTGAGGGCCAAGCATGGGAAGTGGCGCGGATGGCCCTCCCCCGGTAATCTCGCTGAACGCTCGCTTTCCGACCCCTCCCGCTGCACGGGCGGGGTTCTCAAGGCGCTGCCGGCACAGCATTTAGAACTGCACGACCTCTTTGCGTGCGAGGTTGGCGAAGTCGAGACGCTCAGCGCGAATGGGGTGCAACTTCAACTTGAATCAACACGTCAATTCGGCTAGCAACCAGACACGACCGAGAGCGATGCCCGACGGAACAATTGGGCACAATTGTTCTACTCTCGTAGGGACCGAATTCTTGACGAATTCGGCTACGGGAGACCGGAACCATCCGAATTCTTGGCGAATCCGGCTACGGGAGAACGGTTCAAATTCTTGACGAATGGCGAATCCGGCTACTGGTTTTGGCCCCATTCTTCGTCGTACAAACGCACGAGGATTTGATCATTCAATCGGTTGGGCGGGACGTCGCGGGGCTGTTGATCGGCGGGTAAATCGAACAACCCTGCCATCGTCGAGGGAGTCAGGTATCGCAAGCCAGTCACCTCGGCCGACAACTCCGGCGGCAAACGCCAATTGGCTTCCGATTCCGGATCCTGGGCAATCCTCGCGAGCGCAAAGCCCCAGATTCCAAACGTCGGCACGGGTGCGTGGTAAGGCGTGACGTCAAACCCCGAGGCCTGCATCGTCCGCAAGATGCACCAATAAGACTTGGGCGCCACCAGCGGCGAGGTGCACTGGATCGCCAACCCGGCCTCCTCGGTCATCCGACCTCGAAGCAGGTCGTAGAAACGGGAGGAATACAGTTTGCCGATCGAGTAATTGCCTGGATCGGGAAAGTCGATCACAACCGCATCGAATTGCTCGTCCCCTTCTCCCACCCACAGAAACGCGTCTCGATGGACGACCGTGACACGGTCCATCTCCAACGATCGCCCATTGAGTTCCGCCAGCGGTTCGAACTGGGTTGCCAACCGCGTCATCGCCGGGTCCAAATCCACCAGAGTGACCGACTCAACATGGTCATAACGCAAAATTTCGCGAACCGCCAACCCATCCCCGCCGCCCAGCACCAGCACCCGACGTGCGTCCTTGCAGACCGACATCACTGGATGCACCAATGCTTCGTGGTAGCGGTATTCATCAACGCTGTTGAATTGCAGGTGCCCGTTGAGAAACAACTGGAACCCTTTGTCATTGCGGGTCACTGCGATGCGTTGAAAGGGCGACGTGTCGGCGTACACAATGCGGCCGCCAAGCGTGCTCTCTTCCGCAATGCTGGTGATCGAGTCGGCTTTGATGAATCCCGCGATCAGCAATCCGATCACCAAGAACGCTCGCCCACGAAGACCATCCAACCCCTTCTTTTCCAGCAACGGACGCAACAGATACGTCCCCCACAGCCCGACCAACGCGTTGAGCAATCCAAACACAATTGCGGTGCGATTCAGCCCCAATTTGGGCACCAAAAAGATCGGAAACAACAGCGAGGCGAACAGGGCACCGAGGTAGTCAAACGCGAGCACGCGAGAGATGAGTTCTTCAAACTCGAGGTGCTCTTTCAGAATCCGCATCAACAGCGGCAGCTCCAACCCAACCAACGTTCCGATCACGATCACGCTGCTGAAGAGCAACCACTGGAACCACTCGATCATCGGGAACGCGAGAAACAGCAGCGGCGTCGAGAACCCGCCCAACAGGGCGAGTGCCAACTCGACCTCAATGAACACGCGAGCGAGCTTGGTCGTCACGTACTGGGACAACCAAGCCCCAAACCCCAACGCGGAGAGGTAAACGCCGATGATCAGCGAGAACTGGGTGACGGAATCACCCAGCAAGTAACTCGCCAGCGTCCCCGCCAACAACTCGTAAACCAATCCGCACGTCGCGATGACGAGCACGTTGAGATACAGCAGATGCAGCGGGGCACGATGGATCATTTACGAAACGCTCAACCGCGAAGGTTTCGCAGAACCGTCGGCAGGATGCCGCCGTTTTGGTAGTACTGCAATTCAACCGGCGTGTCGATGCGGACGCGGCATTCGAACTCGGTCTTGGTGCCGTCGGCTGCGGTCGCGACCACGGTGATCAAGGAACGAGGTTCGATGTCGTTGGACAACCCATCGATGTCAAACGTTTCTTCGCCGGTCAACCCAAGCGACTGCCAAGAACCACCCTCGGCGAATTCCAATGGCAACACGCCCATGCCGACCAAGTTGCTGCGGTGAATGCGTTCGAAGCTGGTCGTGATGACAGCTTTGACGCCCAACATCATCGTGCCCTTGGCGGCCCAGTCACGGCTGCTGCCTGTTCCGTATTCTTTGCCAGCCAACACGACCAACGGCACGTTGTCGGATTGATACTTCATGGCCGCATCGTAGATGCTCATCGTTTCGCCGGTTGGCAAGTAACGAGTCACGCCGCCTTCGGTGCCTGGTGCCAGTTGGTTGCGGATGCGAATGTTGGCGAACGTTCCACGCACCATCACGCGGTCATTCCCGCGACGCGAACCGAACGAGTTGAATTCGCGAATCGGCACACCGTTTTCTTGCAGGTAACGTCCGGCAGGCCCGTCGGTGGCGATGGCCCCCGCCGGTGAAATGTGGTCGGTCGTGACCGAATCACCGAGCAATGCCAACACCTTGGCACCCTTGATCGGAGCGATGTCTGGCACGGCTTCCGCGGTGACACTGTCCAAGAACGGTGGGTGATGGATGTAGGTGCTCTTTTCGTCCCACGGGTACAACGCTCCTCCGGCCGCTTCGATCGCGTTCCACAATTCGTTGCCAGCCACGGCCGCTTCGTATTCGTCGGTGAACATCTCGGGTTGGATGCACGACGCAATGGTTTCGCGAATTTCTTCCGCCGATGGCCACACGTCCTTCAAGAACACGTCTTCGCCGTTGGTGTCTTTGCCAAGTGGTTCCGTGACCAGATCAATGTCGGTCGTACCGGCCAAAGCGTAAGCGACCACCAACGGTGGGCTGGCCAAGTAGTTGGCTTTCGTCAGCGGGTTGACCCGACCTTCAAAGTTTCGGTTGCCCGACAGAACCGCCGAAGCGATCAAGTCGCCATCTTGAATGGCCTTGGCAACAGGTTCTGGCAGAGGTCCCGAGTTGCCGATGCAGGTTGTGCAGCCATAGCCAACGGTGTTGAAACCAAGCTTGTCGAGCGACTCGGACAAACCGGCTTTGTTCAAGTAATCGGTCACGACGCGTGAACCGGGAGCCAGGGATGTCTTCACGTGTGCCGGCACTGTCAAACCGCGTTCGGCAGCCCGCTTGGCCAACAATCCGGCACCCACCATCACCGATGGGTTGGACGTGTTCGTGCAGGACGTGATGGCAGCGATGACGACCGCACCGTGAGTGATGTCCGAGCTGGCACCGTTGTTGGAAACATGTCCGGTTCGTTTCAGGTCTTCCGGAGCCAACCCGAATCCGGAGGCACCCACAGGAGCCGTCAACGATTCGTTGAACGCCTTCTTCATCGATGCCAACGGCACACGGTCTTGAGGACGTTTGGGGCCCGCCAAGCTGGGTTCCACCGTCGACAAATCGAGCGAAACCGTCTTCGTGTAATTCAGTTCGGGACCATCGTCCAAACGGAACAGACCTTGTTCTTTGCAGTAACGCTCGACCAGCTCGACGTTTTCTTTGGTGCGGCCGGTTTGACGCATGTAATGCAACGTCAAATCATCCACGGGGAAGAATCCCATCGTGGCACCGTACTCCGGAGCCATGTTGGCGATGGTGGCTCGGTCAGCAACGCTCATGGTGTTCATGCCGGTGCCGAAGAACTCGACAAACTTGCCGACCACGCCTTCAGCGCGGAGGATCTCGACGACCCGCAGCACCATGTCCGTCGCGGTCGCACCGGATGGCAACGCACCGGTCAGTTCGAAGCCAATGACTTCGGGCATTAACATGTACAGCGGCTGGCCGAGCATGTTGGCTTCGGCTTCGATGCCGCCCACGCCCCAGCCCAACACGCCCAAACCATTGATCATGGTCGTGTGTGAGTCAGTCCCGACCAGCGTGTCGGGCATCGCCACGGGGCCCTGCTCGTCTTTGCCCATCGCGACAACGCGGGCGAGGTATTCCAAGTTGACTTGGTGAACGATCCCGACGTTGGGTGGAACGACGCCGAAGTTGTCGAACGCCTGTTGGCCCCAGCGAAGGAACTCATAACGTTCTTTGTTGCGTTCGAATTCACGCTCGACGTTTTGAACAAGTGCGCCGTCGCTGCCGAAGAAATCGACTTGGACCGAGTGATCGATGACCAGGTCAACGGGAATCAGCGGGTTGATCTTGTTCGGGTCGCCCCCGATTCGCTCCATCGCCGAACGCATTGCCGCCAAATCGACGACCGCGGGCACGCCCGTGAAGTCTTGCAAGACCACGCGGTAAGGCTTGAACGGCACCTCGTGAGGAGCCACCGCTTTGGCGTCCCAACCGGCAAGGTTTTTGACGTCGTCTTCACTGATCTGAAAACCGTCGCAATTTCGCAGCACGGCTTCCAACAGCACGCGAATGGAAAACGGCAAGCGGTCAATCTGACCCAAGCCTCGTTTCTGGAGCGCCTCCAAGCGATACATCGCTGCAGAGCCGGATCCGGTTTCAAACTGTTCGCGTGCGCCGAAAATATCCGCAGTCACTGCATGGGTTCCTGTTGTCGAATTGTCGAGAAATGCTGAGTGGCCAACAGTTTAGCAATGCGTCTGGCAAAACCGTAGTGGTGGAATCATACCATCCGCATCCGTTGCCATTTGCCTTGCAAAAAGCGTCCGGCCATGACGATTGCGAGGGTGCAGATCCAACCGGTGATCACCCACCACCACCAATCCAGCGCCAACAATGCCCCAGCTTGCCCATCCGGATCCTGGAACCGTACCGCGACAGGTTGCCACACTGTTCCCACAATCACTGCCACGAACGACAACACCAATCCCGCCAACAACACAAACCAAGTGTCACCCGCCCCGCGGAGAGCGCCCGCCAAGATCAACTGCGTCGCGTCCATGATCACGTAAATCGCCACAAAACCGAGCAATTTCTCGGCGATTTCGAACGCAATCTCGCTGTCCACGCCCGTCGGCGACAGCGAATACAACGCGATCAAACCGCCCGGCGCGAAAATGTACGCGATCGCCCAAGCCACCGAATAGGCCCAGCCCACACACAGAGCCGCGATCACACAACGAATTGCCGGCCCAGGCCCAGTTCGGATCAAATGCTGGCCCACCAAAACCGACGCCGCGATCGACATCCCCACCAAAGGAATGAACGCAATCATGTTGAAATTGATCGCCATCGTTGTCGCTTGCAGTGGCACGTCCCCAAGTCGCCCGATCTGCAACACGATGACGGTGAAGCCACCTGCCTCGGTGACGTACATCAATCCAGCCGGCAAACCAAAGTAAATCAACCGCTTCATCATGCGTCGGTTCAGCCGGATCCCACGCAAAATGCCGTATTTCTCGCGTTCACTAGGCTTCATCAGCAACACCGCGTAACAGACGCCTTTGAACCAAAACGACAGCGAACTGGCAATCGCCGCTCCCACAATTCCCAGCTCCAAGAATCGCAAACCAGTCTCCGGATCGGGCGAACCGACACCAAAGATCAAAAACACGTCGAGAACCAAGTTCAACACGCCCGACGCCAACGACACCAACATGATCGTGCGAGTCCGATGCGTGCCGCTGTAGAAACCCGACAGTGCCGTCTGCAACACCTCTCCCGCACCACCCCACATCAAAATGCGAAAGTAGGCCGCCTGCATTGGAATCAAGTGCTCCGGTTGGTCCGTCAGTCGAAACAAGGACTCGCCGAGGCCTCCGACCAGCAGGAAAAACGGCAGCGTCGCCAGAGCGAACCAAGTCGCCTGCCACAGAAGTTGCCCCACACGCTTGGGTTGATCCGCTCCGATGTACTGGCTGATGATCGCACTGGTCATCGACGCGATGCCAACGAACACGCACACGCACACCCAGAACAGATTCCCTGCCGCCATCGCCGCCCCCATCTGAGACGGTTCGTGCCACAGCAGCAGCGTCCGGTCGACGAACAGAACCAGCGAAAACATGCCCGTGCTGACCATCAACGGAACTGCGACGCGGAGAACTTCCTTGAGGGCGGGAATCATGAAGGGGACGATGGAGTGAGGGTTGATTTTCGTCAGGAAGCGGCGTCAGCGTAGAACCGTTGCCTCCAACGGTCCCGCGGAATGTAGCCGGATTCGCCAAGAATTCGGAAGAGGCGGCACCCAGATCCGTTCCCAATCGCAGGCCTGTCCAAATCCAAGCGAATCAGACCTCGCTTGCTTGGAGTGAGGTGATGCGGGCTCATCGCATTCATCCGCCGGCAGGTTAAGCTGATCGGCATGAAACACTTCGCTTTGATATCGCTGGTCGCGTTCATCATCCTGATGGGGACATGTTGGGTGACGAATCGGTTCGCTCCTCATTGGGTGCCCGATTCACCGAGCTACACCGAGTACTCGTTCGAATCTGCCGAAGCGATCGCCACCCAGATCCGAACGCCGGGCTACCCGGTCCTGGTACGATTCACAAAGGCACTGGCAAATTCCGGTGCGGATCAAGCGTTTTGGGCAAACCAGACTTTGGTGATTCTTCACATTGCTCTGCAAGCCATCGCGGTTGGCCTGTTGGCAGTCGAATTGGCAGGCTGGAACTTCTCGCGGCAAACGATTGTGATCGCAGCATGCGTTTTCGCGATCGGCTGCACGTTCTGGGACCACGTCAACACGATCGCAACGGACGCCCCGGCCATGTCGCTGGCGGCGATGATCGGAATCGGCGTGCTGCGAATCTGGCGAACCGGGCTGACACCCCGCCTGTGCATCACCCTCGGCATCCTCACGACCCTGGTCATTGCTCTCCGCCCCGCGTATTTGTTTTTGATTCCCTGGTTGATGCTCAGCGTTTTCGTGCGTCCGGGCGTCACCTTTTCGCGACGCTGGGCCCCTGCGATCGCTGTCGGTGCGTTGCCCTTGATCGCGTTGATGGCGTGGTGCACGTTTCGCTTGATCACGGTCGATGACTTGGGTGTCCTGCCCTTCGGTCATCAGAACATGGCCGCCGTGACGACTCAGTTGCTCGACGCGGATGAACTCGAGGCGTTGCCAGGCCGACTGGGCGAACTCGGAAAAGAGATCGCCGATCGTCGCATTGAAATGGCAGCGGGTGCCCAAGTTGCCGCCGATGGGCTGGACCTTCGCCCGCGTGCTGACGCGGCCCCGCGAGCGGACTCGTACACAACCATCGAAAATCGCTGGGACGCGATGACGTACATGATCGTGATCCCCGCGGCGGAAGCTGTCGCCAGCCGAACGTCAACAAAACTCGCCCCGTCGCCTGGTCTGCAACGAGTCCACCAGCACCAGATGTTGGCAGAACTCGACCGCACGATCGTCCGCAGCTATCCCGTTCGGTACCTGCGTTGGATCATGCTCGCGATCCGCCGCGGCGTCTGGGGATCGGTGGCGGACATGTTGATGCACCCGATCTTTTTCGTCGTCACCATGGGGCTGGCCGTCGCCGCCTGCATTGCGTCGATCCGTTTCCGGCCAACGCAGACCGCCGAACCATTTCGCGAGCACGCATCCACCCAAACTGGGCTGGCCGCGTTGACTTGGTTGGCACTCAGCTACTGGCTGTTCAAGATCGCGTTTGTGTCGCTGACCAGCCCGCCGATCGGACGCTTCTCCGACGCCGCCGCCGTGTGGTTGCCCGTATGGATCGCAGTCGTGCTCGTCAGTCGATGCTGTCCAAAACCACACACCACCCCGTAGGCCAGGTTCCACCTGGCAAGGTGAAACGCGTGGTCACACAGGACTCGCGGAACGCTTCAAAACACCCGCGTCATGTGTCTCGACAACAGACACCACCCACGCAAACACTGGGGACAAATGTTCGACTCTGGCAAAGCAATCCCGTAGGCCAGGTTCCACCTGGCAAGGTGAAACGCGTGGTCACACAGAACTCGCGGAACGCTTCAAAACGCCCGCGTCATGTGGCTCGACAACAGACACCTCGCACGCAAACATTTGGGGAAAAAGGTTCTACTCTGGCAAAGCAATCCCGTAGGCCAGGTTCCACCTGGCGAGGTGAAACGCGTGGTCACACAGGACTCGCGGAACGCTTCAAAACGACCGCGTCACGTGCCTCGACAACAGACACCGCCCACGCAAACATTTGGGGACAAATGTTCTACTCTGGCAAAGCAATCCCGTAGGCCAGGTTCCACCTGGCGAGGTGAAACGCGTGGTCACACAGAACTCGCGGAACGCTTCAAAACGACCGCGTCATGTGGCTCGACAA
This sequence comes from Rhodopirellula islandica, assembly GCF_001027925.1. NCBI lineage: Bacteria > Pseudomonadati > Planctomycetota > Planctomycetia > Pirellulales > Pirellulaceae > Rhodopirellula > Rhodopirellula islandica. Next base: position 28,056 of record NZ_LECT01000025.1, read on the forward strand.
CAGACACGACCCACGCAAACATTTGGGGACAAATGTTCTACTCTGGCAAAGCAATCCGTAGGCCAGGTTCCACCTGGCGAGGTGAAACGCGTGGTCACACAGAACTCGCGGAACGCTTCAAAACACCCGCGTCATTTGTCTCGACAACAGACACGACCCACGCAAACATTGGAGGACAAATGTTCTACTCTGGCCAAGCACCCCGTAGGCCAGGTTCCACCTGGCAAGGTGAAACGCGTGATCACACAGGACTCGCGGAACGCTTCACAACGACCGTGTCATGTGGCTCGACAACAGACACCCCCCTCGCAAACATTGGGGGACAAATGTTCGACTCTGGCAAAGCAATCCCGTAGGCCAGGTTCCACCTTTCAAGGTGAAACGCGTGGTCACACCGGACTCGCGGAACGCTTCACAACGACCGTGTCATGTGGCTCGACAACAGACACCACCCTCGCAAACATTGGGGGACAAAGGTTCGACTCTGGCAAAGCAATCGGTAGGCCAGGTTCCACCTGGCGAGGCAAAACGCGTGGTCACACAGGACTCGCGGAACGCTTCACAACGACCGCGTCATGTGGCCTGACAACAGACACCACCCACGCAAACATTGGGGGACAAAGGTTCGACTCTGTCGAACCCTTTGCGCGACTACGAATCGTTTTCGATTTCGCTCAGCAACGCTTCCAGCTCTTCGGGCGACAAATCCGAGGCTTCGATGTCGGACTGGATGTCGCCGGCCGCGTCTTGTTCTGGACCACCGGCCAACGTCTCCGCCAAATAAGCGGCCAAGCGTGATGAAGTGGGGTAGTTGAACGCCAACACGGGAGTCAACTCGATCCCCAACCAATCTTCCAGTTCGCTGCTCAATTCGACAGCCGTCAACGAATCCATGCCGGTCTCTGCAAACGGCGTTTCTGGCGTCAGCGAAGCGTTGCGGACCGGGCGTTCGCCGTCCTCGTGGATCTGCTCACCACTGTGGGCGGACAACCAGGCCAGCAACCAAACGGTGATCTGTTCGGTGGCCTCTGGAACCTCTTCGCGAGTCACCCGGGTCGGCAACTCGGGCAAGGCCACGGATTCGGAATCGTCGATGAAACGGTTGCGATTCCATTGATAACGAGCCGCCAATTCGCCAGCTTCGATCATTGCTCGGCACTGCTGCCGCTGGACTTTTCCGCTGGTCGTCAACGGAATTCCACCGGGACGGGTGATCAAGACTTGGCGAGCATCGACCTCGTGATCGTCAATGATCGCTCGACGAATATGACGCACGATGTCCGGCAATTCTTCGGAATCGACATGTCGCGAAACTTCCGCAGCGATGGTCAGGGCATCGCCCGTTCGTCCGGTTGTGGCGACGGCGGCACACTGCAACACGTTGGCTTGCAACAAACCTTTGACCGTGGCCTCAATGTCTTGAGGGAACAGGTTTCGCCCACGCAAGATCACCAGGTCTTTGCGACGACCCGACACGTAGACTTCTCCATCGTGAACAAACCCCAGGTCACCTGTTCGCAAGAACGTTTCCGCTGGATCCCCGTCGGCGAGCGTCGCACCAAAGACTTCTGCGGTGACCTCTTCGCGTTTCCAGTAACCCGATGCAACGGAAGGCCCCGCCAACCAAATTTCGCCAATCTCGCCGTCCGGTTGCACGCGGCGTGCGTCCGGCTCGACCACCAACACCGTCATCGTGTGAGCCGCACGACCGGAACTGACCAGTCGCCGCACCGCCCCATCACCAGAAACGCTGGCTTGCGAAGCCTCTGGAACCGTTTCACCAAGCGATGATTGACGCACGATGATCCCGCGGCCGTGCGCGAGTTCGTCTTTGTCGACATCCAATAAACGAGGGGCCTGCCCTGAGCGGCAACTTGCCGCCATCAAGGTCGCTTCGGCTAACCCATAGCACGGACAGAACGTTTCGCCACGAAAACCAGCGTTGAAAAATCGATCGGTGAATTGCTGCAACGTGTCGGCATTGATCGGCTCCGCACCGCAGAAGGCCAACTCCCAACCGCTCAAATCCAGTGAATCCGCTTGGGCGGCATCAATCCGGTCAACGCACAACTGATAAGCAAAGTTGGGAGCGCCACTGATGGTGGCTTTGTAGTCCGAGATCGCTCGCAACCACCGCATCGGCCGAGCCAAGAACGATCGGGGCGACATCAAAATCGCATGCCCGCCGACGTACAACGGTTCCAAAATGCCGCCAATCAATCCCATGTCATGGAACGGAGGCAACCAGAACAAACCGCGTTCGTAATCGTCGCTGTCGTCGCCGGACCATTCGATCCCGAACGCCTGTCGAATCGATTCCAGATTGCTCAGCAAATTGGCATGCGAAACCATCACGCCTTTGGGATCACTGGTCGAACCACTGGTGTATTGCAGCAGCGCCAAATCGGTCGATTCAATCTCGCCGAGCGGCAATTCGTCGTCGAGCGAGTCAGGTCTGGCCAGATCCTCTTGAATCGATGCGTCCGTCGCGACCATCGGCAAGGCAGCCGTTTCGGCGGACAATCGATTCGAGTCGATTCCAGCAATCGTCTCTTGATCGCTGATCAAGACCGAGGGCTGGCAATCCGCGACGGAGGTGTCCAGTCGCGGCATCGCGCGACCAGGTTTGGGATAGCTGGTCGGGACCGGGATCAAACGCGCCATCTCGCAGGCCATGAACCCAATCATGAATTCCAGCCCCGGCGGGAACAACAACATCGCTCGGTCGCCTGGAACCGCACCGGTTTCTCGCACCAAACGCAACGCCACGGCACGGACTCGGCGGTGCAGCTCCGCGTAGGTCAGCGCCTGCTCGGCTTCCGCCCCATCCATCGAATCATCGGGCAAAAACGTCAGTGCCGGACGATCGGGATGCCGCGCAGCACGATCGACGAGCAAATGAGCGAGCGATTTCCATCGCGTCTCATGGGGCTCATGCGTCGTGGAATCAGCAATTTCTGATTTGCGTAACATACGGTCTCGGGCGGATGGCCGATCAGGTGGGCACTTCGAAGTTTCTGGTCTCGCCGGGGCAGGATAGTGACTCTGGGATATCTTTCGTCCTAGCATATAACTCTGCTAGGTGGATGGAAAGCGTGATGGCGTTTCTTTGACGACACGTCCAAATTCGTGGGGGGGGCCTCCTTGCGTGCCGCACAATCGTCAGGAAAGGCGACCGTTCAAAACTTCTCAAGGTCCCCTATCGTTACAGGTTGCCAAGCGAGATCGAACCCCCCTCCCACGGTTGACGCGAAAAGGAATTGCAATTGCCGGGACTCCGTTGCCGCGTTTGCCAGCAAATCGCGGCAGCAAACGCTGGGGCGACACAAAGTGAGCAGCACGAAAGATTCCTTTTGCTTGGATTTGCGCCCCACCGAGCACGCATCGTCAGCTCGACCAGCCGAATCGGCCCGCTCCAGCCGAGCCGTCAAACTGGTGATTCTCATGCTGCGATCGCGCCTCCAGCGAACCTTCTGTGGTTCGTTTCACTTAGGCTAGGCACTCGCAGCAGCCCGCCGCATCTCGATGAGCCCCCTGCTTCTAACGAGACCGACCGCGGCCCCACCTGACACTTTCCCACCCCGTCTGCCGAGAACCAGCCGTGTCAAAGATTCTTCGCCAGTCCTCGTCGCCTCGTGTTTGGTCCGGGACACTGCTTTTGTTGCTCGCCGCTTGCCACCCAGCTCACTCGCAAGATTCTGCCGCCAAGGACGCAGCTCCCAAGTTTGACCTCGCGATTTTGAACGGGCATGTCGTCGATGGCACGGGAGCCCCTTGGTACGAAGCCGACATCGGGATCGCCAATGGCAAGATCACACGGATCGGTCGGATCGACCCGACCTCGGCTCGAGACACGATCGATGCGAGTGGATTGATCGTCGCTCCGGGCTTCATCGACATGATGGGCCAAACCGCCACACCGATGCTGCGGAATCCCTCGTCGGCAATGAACTTGCTGACACAAGGCATCACAACGATCAACGCAGGCGAAGGTTCGTCGGCCGCGCCGCTGTCGCCACAGGATGCGAAATCAGCGGGCTGGCAAAACATGTCCGAGTACTTCCAGTTGCTCGACTTGAAAGGAATGCCCGTCAACTCGGTGCAAACCGTCGGGCACACCCAGGTCCGTCGCCTCGTGATGGGCGAAGACAACCGGCGTCCCAGCGACGATGAACTGGAGGCAATGAAGGAACACGTTCGCGAAGCCATGCGTGCGGGTGCGATCGGAGTCTCCACCGCGTTGATCTATCCTCCCGCCGTTTATGCAACGACCGAAGAAATCGGTGCCTTGGCCGGAGTCGCTGGCGAACACGGCGGACGCTACTACACCCACATGCGAAACGAAGGCGACCAGCTTCTGGAGGCGATCGACGAAGCCTTGGAAATTGGCCGCATCGGCAACACGCCTGTTCACATCTTTCACTTGAAAGCCGCCGGTCGTCAGAACTGGGGCAAAATGCAATTGGCAATCGCGCGGATCAAGGCCGCTCGCAGCGAAGGTCACCAGGTCACCGCGGACATCTATCCCTACATCAACAACGGGTTGGGAATCGATGCTCTGATTCACCCGCGGCACTTCGGCGAAGGACGTGCCAAGTTCCTCCATCGGCTCGCGGACGACCAAGACCTGCGTGCCGAAGTTCGCGAGGAAATCGAATCCACCAGCGGCTGGGAAAACTGGTATCGCCACGCGGGCTCGGATTGGAATCGCATCATCATCGGACAAACCACCGCTCCGCGTTACCGCGAGTACGCAGGTCAGTCCGTCGCCGCGATTGCCAAAGCAACTGGCGAAGACGCCTGGGACACGTTCTTCGGACTCTGCAATGCGTCCACGTTCGCTTTGCCCGAAACCATGAGCGACGCGAACAAGATCTTGGCGATGCAACAAGAGTTCGTTTCCTTCTGCACCGACGTCGGTCCGGCCAGCGGCAATCGAAGCGCCTCACACCCACGTTCCTACGGTGCGTTCCCACGGATGTTGTCGCGTTATGTCCGCGACTTGGGGGCGATCTCAATGGAACAAGCGATCTCACAAGCCAGTGCCGCCGCAGCCAACGCTGTGATGATTTACGACCGTGGCCGCATCGCCGAAGGCTTGGCCGCCGACGTGATCGTGTTCGATTTCGACGAACTCGCCGATCGAGCGGACTTCGAAAACCCGCACGCTGAGTCGGTTGGCATGAAGCATGTGGTCGTCAACGGAATTCCCGTGCTCGCCGACGGCAAGTTCACCGGCAAACGTCCCGGCAAAGTCCTCCGCGGCCCGGGCTTTGATCCCGCAACCGCGTCGCATGCCATCGTCACCGGAAACGACCAACCAGCGTTTCGCGAAGTCGACAAGGTGATGCAATCATTCCTTCGCGAGCACCGCATCCCAGGTGCGTCGTTGGCCATCACCGACCAAAGCAACGTCGTCTACGCGAGAGGGTTTGGCTACGCCGACGTCGGCCAGCGTGACCCCGTGACGCCCGAGAGTCTGTTTCGGATCGCCAGCATTTCCAAACCGATCACCGCGGTTGCGATCTTGCAATTGATCGATCAAGGCAAACTGTCGCTTGACGACAAAGTCTTCGAAATCCTCGACCATGAGCCTCATGTGGAAGAAGGTTCCAAAATCGACGAGCGACAAAACGAAATCACGATCCAGCACTTGTTGCAACATCGAGGTGGATGGGACCGAGACCAATCATTCGACGCGATGTTCCGCTCAACTCAATTCGCCAAGGCACTCGGTGCGGAACACCCCGCCACTCCTGACACCATCATCCGTGTCATGCGAGGCAAACCGCTCGACTTCGATCCGGGTGAGCGGTACGCGTATTCCAACTACGGATATTGCTTGCTCGGACGAGTCATCGAGAAAATCACCGACGAGGCTTACGAAGACTATGTCCAACAACATGTCCTGCAACCGATCGGCGTGACAACGATGTCTGTCGGCGCGACTCGTTTGGAAGGCCGCAAACCAAACGAGGTCCGCTACTACGATCCGCACCAAGGTGACTCCGTCTTCGCCGAGGACTTGAATTCGCGGGTGCCGCAAACCTATGGAGCTTGGCACCTGGAGGCGATGGATTCCCACGGAGCGTGGATTGCATCGGCCAGCGACCTGGCACGGTTCGCCAGTGCATTCGACGATCCCGAGAACAGCCCGCTGTTGTCGTCGGCCAGAATCACCGCCATGTTTGCTCGGCCGGAAGGATTGGCAGGACACAAAGAGAATGGTGACCTCAAGCCCAGGCACTACGGCCAAGGTTGGTCAGTGGTCACCGATGACTCTGGCGAATTGACCGCCTCCCACGGCGGTTCGCTTCCCGGCACCAACACGATTCTCGTTCGTCGTTCCGACGGAAAGAACGTCGCCTTGCTGTTCAACGCACGGGTCACCGCTCGTCTTTCACGAGTGACCGGAGCCGTCCTTCCCCAAGTCATGAAGGCGATTGACCAAATCGAAGATTGGCCGGAACCAAGCCAGGACGGAACTCGGTAACGTTCTCGACTGGGCAACGTTGTCTTCGAAACGATCCAATTTGTGTTCGCCGGGGTTGGATTTGGTAGAATCAAAAGCGGCCGTTTGAAGTAGACGGTTCCTGCCTGTGTTCCTCCCCCAACCCGCATGAGTTTTCCGATGAACGTCAATCGCCCCGATGGCCAACGCGTTGCCCGAAGAGACTTCGTCAAACTTGGAGGAGCCCTCGCCGCCGGTGTCGCGACGACCAACCTCTTCGACGCCCGTTTTGCTCATGCCGCAGGAGCCCCCACCGCTTCCGCAGAAACCTACGTGGGGGAACTGTACGCTTCCTTGTCCGACAAACAGAAAACGGCCGTCTGGCGACCGTTCGATCACGCCGACCGCCTGAAGATCAACCCCAACTGGCACGTCAGCAAAACGACCATCGGCGACGACTTGTTCTCGAAAAAGCAGAAGACGCTGGTCGATCAAATCGTTCGCAACATCACCTCCAAAGACGGATACGATCGTCTGCTCGAGCAGATGGAATACGATGACGGCGGATTGGAAAGCTACAGTTTCGCGTTGTTCGGAGAACCCGGCTCGGACCAGTTCCAATTCGAATTGACCGGTCGCCACGTGACGATGCGAGCCGACGGAAATCGACTCGACAAAATCGGCTTTGGCGGCCCGGTGGTTTACGGTCACGGCGAGGAATACCTCCCCGACAGCCCGTTCTTTCAACAGACATTGCAAGCTAACAAAGTTTTCCAGGCGCTGGATGCCGACCAAGCCAAACTGGCGTTGCAAAAGAAAGCTCCCAGTGAAACCGCGGTGCAGTTGAAAGGCGAGAGCGGTCACTTCCCTGGGATTGGCGTCGACCAACTTTCCAGCGATCAAAAGGAACTGGTCGAATCAACACTCAAGATGTTGCTGGCCCCGTATCGTGAAAACGATTCGAAGGAAGTGATGGAAATCCTGAACAGCAGCGGCGGACTCGACCAACTGCACATGGCCTTCTATCAACAAGAAGACATCGACAACGACCGCGTCTGGGACATCTGGCGAGTCGAAGGCCCATCGATGGTCTGGCACTTCCGCGGCGCCCCCCACGTTCATGCCTACCTCAACATCGGCATGAAGTCGTAAGCGGTGGCATAGGCTTCTATGCCTGTGATCGAACCTACACAGTGGCATTGGCTTCCAGCCTGTGATTTACAAAGAGCAAACGCAGTTTCAATCACAGGCTGGAAGCGATGCCACATTGCCGACAGCCCCTTCGGACAAAAACATGCCGCTTCGCCTCGACTACATCCATGCGTTCCCTCACCGGCTTTGCTCAACGTCGGTCCTACTGATCGCAACCCTGCTTTTGATTGCAGCCTCCACCAAGACATTCGCGGCCGAACCACCAACGCTGATCGTGCCCCAGTGCGACGACTTCGAGGTCACGGGGAAAGGCGACGCCAAAGCCTGGGAATCGTGCGACTGGGTTTCGCTGAACCGACGGGGCAACGGGCCACTTGATTACCAATCGCGGTTCAAGATGCTGTACTCGGACAAAGGCGTCTATGTCTTGTTCGACGGCGCCGATGAAACGTTGACTGCCACGATGCAGGAAGACTTCTTGGACTTGTGGAACGAAGATGTTTTCGAGTGTTTCTTTTGGACCAACGAAAAAGACCCTGTCTATTTCGAATACGAAATCTCGCCGCTGGGCTTTGAGCTACCAATCCTCGTCCCCAACCTGGATGGCAAGTTCCTTGGTTGGCGTCCATGGCACTACGAGGGTGCCAAGAAGATCCAGAAGAAGGTCTCCGCAACGGGCGGCGCGAACGAATCGATGGCCACCGTCACCGGCTGGCGGGCTGAAGTCTTCCTTCCCTACGCGGTCTTGGAACCGCTTCGGAACGTCCCGCCAAAAACGGGAACTCAGTGGCGAGCGAACTTCTACCGAGTCGACTACGACCAAAAGAAAACCACCGGTTGGGACTGGGCACGGGTTGGCCCGAGTTTCCACGACATCGAAAACTTCGGCACACTGGTCTTCGGCAAGGTCGTCGAAGCGGAAACGCCCCAAGAAGATATCCGCGACTTAAAACTCGCCGATTGGCAACCGAAGTCGATGCTGAAAACCAAGGTGACTCGCGTCAACACGCCGTCGTATCCAGTCATCGATGTTCACAACCATCTCGGTGGCGGTGCCAACGTGCTGACCGAAGAACGCGTCAAGCGTTACCTGCAGGTGATGGACGAAGCCAACGTTCAAACGGTTATCAACCTGGACGGAGGCTGGGATGACAAATTGAAGGAAACCGTCGCGGCCTTGGACACCGCTCACCCCGATCGGTTCCTCACCTTCGCCCTGATCAACCTGCGTGACTTTGAAACCGAGGGCTGGTCCGAGCGAGAAACCGCACGGCTGCGAAAAAGCTTTGAGGCCGGTGCGAAGGGGCTCAAGTTCCATAAATCCTTGGGACTGTCCTACCGCAACCAAGCCGGCAACCTGCTGACGATCGATGATGAACGTTTGGATCCGATCTGGGCGTTGTGCGGGGAGATGAATCGCCCGGTGATGATTCATACCGCGGATCCTGCCGCCTTCTTCACGCCGTTGGATCAGTTCAATGAACGCTGGCACGAACTCAATGCGCACCCAGGCTGGGTGTTCCATGGCGACCGCTTCCCGTCTCGCGAAGAACTGCTGGAACAGCGCAACCGAGCGATTGCAAAGCACCCCAACACGACCTTCATCGGGGCCCACTTTGGCAACAATCCGGAAGACCTGGAAACGGTCGGGCAATGGCTCGATCAATATCCAAACTTCTACATCGACATCGACGCTCGGATCTCCGAACTGGGCCGGCAACCGTACAGCAGCCGCAAGTTCTTTCTCAAGTACCAGGACCGAATCCTATTCGGCACCGACACGACTCCTGATCCCAACGCCTACCGGTTGTACTATCGCTTCCTGGAAACCGACGACGAATACTTCGACACCGCCGAATCGCACCACCGGCAAGGATTCTGGAACATCTACGGGATCTTCTTGCCCGATGCTGTGTTGGAAAAGGTCTACCGTGGCAACGCAGCCCGAATCCTGGGCTTGAAGCACGCGGTCAACTCCACCAGCAAAAACTGAAAGGCAGTGACGTGCAACGATTCGCTTGGTCACTCCTCTTGCTCGTCTCCGCCGCATCCCTTGATGCTGGCGAACCGATCCCTTCGACGACGCACGAACTTCGTGAATCGACGCCCGCGCCGCTGACCGAAGGGGGTATCGTGTTGACCTTCGACGATCGCAACTTCGATGGTTGGATGCAAGCATTGCCACTGCTGGATGAATTCGGAGCCAAAGCCACCTTCTTCATCAGTGGAAAGATCGACGCCGTGGCGATCGATGCGATTCAGAAACTGCAAGCGTATGGGCATGCGATCGGATCTCACAGCGTCAACCATCTGAAAGCGGTGGAGTACTTCGAAGAAAACTCAGCCGAAACGTTCATGAGACGTGAGATCACCCCACAGCTGAGCGAGTTCCAGGCCGCCAACGTCACCGCAGTCTCATTTGCCTACCCGATGAGTCGTAACAATGCCGCGACAGATGAGGCGTTGTCAAAGGTGTTCCGGCATTTACGGACGGGCAAAAGCATTGCGGCCAACGAACGACTCTGCGAACAAGACGCCTTCTTCGTGCCAGCGGCCAAGATCGGCGATCACGGGTGTTTGCATGGCAAAGGAATCGACTTCGCCCCCACCCGGCCCGACCGAACGTATGAACAGATTGACGGAGCATTCGATCGCGCCGCCAAAAACAACGAGATCATCGTGCTGTATGCCCATCGAATTGCCGAATCCGGGAACGGCAATTTCATCACCCCCGAAGCCCTCACCCGCATTCTCCAAAGTGCCCAGCAACGAGGCCTCCGGTTCTACACCTTCAACGACCTGCCCTAACAAGTGGCATCGGCTTCCAGCCTGTGATGGAACCTGAACGTCGCCCTTCGTATTCACAGGCTAAGCAGGTCGGCAGGAGTCTTTCGGCATTTGGGCTGTTTCGGTAATCGCCGTTGCTCCCACGTATAACCGGGGCTAACGCCCAAACGGCTCACATGATGATGCCCGATCATTCCTGCTGACCTGCTTAGTGGTCTGTCAGGACTTGTTTTTAGGGCAGTGGACGAGGCCACGAGTCCTGAACTGGCGTAAAATCCAAGGACTCGTGGCCTCGTCCACTACGATCAACCCTCACTTTTAGCTGTGACAGACCACTAGAAGCCTATGCCACCTTTTGCCACCAGACCTCCTGCTCCGACCACTGCAAGCAGGACGATTCCGGCGCAGCCAATGGATCGATTGTCGGCCATTTGTCGAGGGTGTGATTTCTCAAGCTCTTCGATGAGCGCTTCGACTTGGGTCTTGGACTCCTGAAGCGATGCGTCGGTGGCTTCGCGGTAAAGCTTGATCGCCTTGAGCTTTTTGCCTTCCAGGATATGAGCCCGGATTTGGTCCAATGCTTCTTCGGGAATCTCTTGCATGGATCTCTTTCAACGCACAATCGGTGGAGGGGGAAAAGTGCCAGTCTATCGCAAATGCACATCCACGATGGCAAGCGAGGTTGCCCTTTCTATCGCTTGAGACGCTTCCCTGGAAACCGATCAGTTCCGAAGGTCGGCAAGCTCTTTCAGCTCGGCTTCCGAGAGGGCTCGATCAAACACGCTGACGCCGCCGATCCATCCGGTGAAGCCGACAGTGCGACTGCTGTGAATCACCCGCCCAATCGTGAACGGCCCGCCTTGTTCTGCATCCGGCGGTGAATAAATGCCGTGCGGGTACCACCACGGGTTCAATCGCAAGCCGACGAGATCTCGGTCAGCCTCAACCCATTCGCCATTTTCTTCTTTCTCCAGCGTCATGACGACTTCGGTGTAGCGGTAGCGGCGGCGTTCAACACGTTGGTTCTCGTCCTCACGCAAGACTTCCGTCTTCGATGCTTCCTCTTCCGGCGGGTTGTAGTACTGGGCCTCTGGAAACTCGCCGTCTTCGCCGTCCTGCATCCCAGGCGTTCGAGCATAATGCCCCTGCATGTAGGCGTTGTGGGCATACGACAGCAAGTTGTTCGACTTGGGGTTCTTGAGCCAGCGTTCACCGGACTCTCCATTCAGCCAACCTGTGATTTCGTTTTTCTCGTCGTCAAACGTCATCGCAAAGCACTGCCAGGAGGCAGCGAGTTTTTCCGGCGGCGAATCGGCTGAAACGGCGGGCGACTGCCCCAGCGAATTGCATTTGTGAAGGGCGTACTTGTTGAGGAACGAACTGGCTCCATTCTCCGACACATGACCACACGCGCTGCCGGCTTTATTCAGCCCGGCGAACAAGGCGTATTGTCGTTGACCACGTTCGACCTTCTTGATCGAAGCAGTGGACGATTGCTTGAGGTCCGTGCCTTCGTGCCAGATTCCCGCCAGCGCGTGATTGCCACTTTCCCGAATGGCCCACACAACAACGGTCACCGATTTCCCTTCGCCTTTGATATCCAACGGTGTGTCATGCAGACGCGACCGAGGAATGAACAGAAAGGGTCGGAAGTTGGGATCAGATTCTTGACGAATCCGAATCGCTTGACCAAACGGCCCCTCGTTCAACAACGGAAAATCAGCGTAGGAGGCTTGCCTGCCTTCACCCCAGTAATCACGCACGTAGTTCGCGGCGTCCAAGGGATAATCGCTCGGTGATCCGGGCGGCACGTGCGCAGTGAATCGCTCCTTCCCAGAAGCTTCACGCTGGGCGAAATCCCAGAATGCGACCAATCCCGGTGTGTTTCGAACAACTTCCCGATTGGCCGGCGGATCAAATGCCCAGAGGGTTCCCCCGGGAACCGTCAAAGCGATGACTGTGAGGAAGACAAAGAAGGGACGCTGCATGGTCAGTTCCGGTATGTGAATCAAGCGACTACGTCGTGAGGAAGGTTGTGTGAACGAGGACTTGTGCCTGAGGTATCGGGGCACGGAAAGCTCAGGCGTTCGGAACGAAACGAACGTCCATGAATGCCCCGGTCGCGTTGGCGTTGGTGACGAACTGGGGAATGCCGTTGACAACATCAACCGACTGGCGATGCGTGTGCCCCGCAAAGACTCCCAGCAACTGGTTGGAATCCGACTGGAAGACCTCGCGATGGAAATCGAACGTGGCCTGCGTGTGCCCCGAGGCTGGCCATTTGGGCCGGCGTTCAATTTTGAAGTTTCGATCGGTCTCCGCGCCCCACTCCGGATGCCCGCAACCGAACCCCATGGGACGCCCCGGAATGTACAACGGGATATGAACCAGCAGCACCAAAGGCATCCCACTGCGAAGTTGTTCGCGAAAGAACTCCAATTGCTCGGGCAGAACTTCGTAGTTCGAGTTGTCGATGGCCAAGAAACGAATGCCGTGAATGTCGTACGCGGCCATCAAAGGATCGTTGCCTTGGTACAACTTTTTCAAACGTTGTTCGATCCAATCTGAACGCAGGTCCTGCAACGAACCCTCCATGCCTTCGTAGTGCCAGTCATGGTTGCCCGCCACGTACAACCAAGGCATCGTCACGCCGTCGAGTTGCTCGGAAACCCAATCGATCGCCGCTTCCGAGGGGAAACTGAAGATGTCACCCACCAAGGCCAACAGATCCACCTTTTGGGAGTTCGCTCGCTCGACAACGGCTTGAAAACTCTGCTCCGGCGTTGTGGGCTGGCGAGTTTTGAAATGCGTCGTCTGGTTGTATGCCTTTGCCATCCGCCCGCTGAATTCGCGATACGGTTCGCCACGTTGATCGTCTGTGAACAGATGCGTGTCAGCAACCACCATCGCATTGACCGGACGAGTCACCGCATCGGTGCGAAAGGTGACCACGTTGTCATCGATCGCGAAAGCATCGCTGAATGAGGTGGTGAAACCAGCGTTACCCTCGGCGAGCGGTGCCGCGTTCGCAAGAGACGAGTTGCCAACCGCACCCGCGGCCGATACAGCCACGGCCGACTGAAGGAAGGAGCGACGTTTCATGGCGGGTCCTAGAAGCGAGTGAATCAAAGGATGCGAAAGTATAAACAATCCGCCTCTCGCTTGCTCTCTCTCGCTGTTCGCAATCACCCCGTCGAAATCATTCGGACGTCTGCTTTTGAAAGTCCCTTCGCAGAATGATTGGTGTTGCAGGCGATTCTATTTCGTCGATTCATTCAATTGGCTGATGACGACCACGCCAGCTTTTGCACGAACATTGTCAGGGGCCAGCAACAAGGCCGTCTCGAAATGCATGGATGCTTGGCTCGTTTGATTCAGACGCAGCAACGTGTATCCAAGGTTGAGGTGAGTCTCGACGTCATCCGGGAACTCATCCAAAACTCGCTCGTACAATTCGACGGCAACCTCAGACTTTCCGATACCGGCACTGGCCTCGGCGAGTGCGAACATCACATCCAAGTCATCAGGTGCATGTTCGTGACATCGCAGCAATTCACGGTGAGCGGCTTCAAAGTCGCTGGCGCCCAAATGGGCGATCGAAAGTTGAAAGCGGGCCCCCCAATGCCGCGGGTCGGACTCCGGCCATCCAATCGTGGCGATGCTGAACATCTCACGCGCGGCATCATTGTCGCCCATTTCGAGCAAGAGCTGCCCGTAGCGTTGGACCCCCCGACAGTAAACCGGATAATCCTTGACGCCGCGTTCAAACTCGATCACCGCTTCGTCAATTTGCCCGGTCCACCGAAGGCAATCTGCGAGAATGAACTGACTTTCGGCATCCCCGTTCAACATCTTGATCGCATCCCGAGCGCGTGGCGCGGCGACCTCGAACTTGCCCGCCCAGTGCATGACCTTGGCCAAGTTGCGCATCGCAATCCCCTGCGTCCTGCGATCAATGCGGCCGAGAACCGTTTGATCCACCCTGTCAACCGACTCGCGTGACAACTCGTTCCATGCAATGGAATCAGCAGTCAACCAACCCGCGTCTCGCAATTCAGAGACCAACCATTGCGACAACCGACGATGAGCGTCAATGGTCGGGTGAACGTGGTCGAGAAAATACTCTTCGCCCAAGATGTCATGCCCGTGTTCATCCAGGCAAACGTCGCGAAGAGCAGATTCGAAATCGAGCACGCGAACATCATCGGATTCGGGAAGCTCGCGAATGAACTGAGCAAAATCACTCGGCGCACGAAGCGGGCAAATGTCACGATCGATTGCGGACTGAAACGCCGAGTGGGCAAGATCAAAATCGCCAGCGTCGAATGCTTGTCGCGCACTTTCGAACGAGTCATCTTCTGGATCCGGCTTGAAAGGACTGCAGTCCTTTTCATTGGAAGCAGGAACGACGAACAAGATTTTTGCGTTCGCTGATCGAGCGATGGTGATCATTCGCTGAATGTTGAACCGAAAGTGTTCGCCTACCTTGTCGCTCCATTCCTCATCGCGAATGTAGTCCGACGGTCCCACCGTGTGGTTGAGGCGTTCGTCGACCTCGGCGGCCAATGTGATTGACTCGGTAGCATGTTTCGGCTGGTCGTTCTTTCGAATGATGGAATCAATCGCCGCGTACATTCGCGTCTGGGACAGCAACCCCGTCAACCAAAGCTGCGTCTTTGATTGCTCAAAGAAATCGGCGTAGGTTCGCCGCTCCAAAAACTCGTTTTGCCCGGTGTAGACGATGAAGAGATCTGGATCATGATCCGCCAGTTCTTCCATCACGGCCGCGACACGGTAGCTGGCGTAACTGACCCCACCCGCGTTGAAGACCTCATGGTGCGAACTTGCATCCACGTGCCGCAACCATTCTCGCAACCACCCCGCGAAGGATGTGTTGTCGTCGTAAGGCCGCCCAAAGGTCGTGGAACCTCCCAGACAAAAGATCCGCTGCGTGTTCGCGGGTTTGGTCAGCGGAAAGCGTTGATCATTGAACCAAACCAGCTTGTTTTCCGCGGTTCGCATCCACACCTTGCCGTCTTCATCGGTGAAGCGTTCCAACAAGGGGACTTGCTTGGAGAACCCCATCATTGGGTCGCCTTGAGCATTCGACCGCCCCACACCGATCAAGGCCAGAACCAATTCGATGGCCAGCAAACCAAACACGGTCGTCACGAGACCAAAGCAAGCCTTTTTGGTTCGGCCAAGAGCCCTGGGATTTTGCAGCCGAGATGCATGGACCGAAAAAGTCGTGTCGGAGTTCGTGCTCATAGCCCTGTGGCGGATTGTTCGCACCAAGCGTGCAATTGCGGCAGGAAGGGTTTGTAAATGGGATCGGAAGCCACGTTCCGCGTCGCACCGGGATCATTGTCGAAATCGATCAAGACAATGTCTTCGAGCTCACCAGTCTTCGACGAGACATACTCCGTGTAACGGAAGCGTTCCGTCCGGATGCTGGTCCCAAGCAAGGGTCCAACGCCTGCCTTTGATTTCTTGTATTGGCTGAAGGCGGCCGGACGAACGGAAAACTCGGAATCACGAACCACGCCCGCAATGCTTTTGCCTTGGCAATGTTCCGGGATCGGCAATCCAGTCAGCTCGCACAACGTTGGAAACACATCCACCAGTTCCACCAATGATTTCGTTTTCCCCGGGCGAACGCCAGGCACGGACACGATCAAGGGGACTCGTGTTGCGATTTCATAGTTGGTGTGTTTGCACCAATCACCAAAGTCGCCGACGTACCAACCATGGTCCCCCCACAACACGACGATCGTGTTCTCGCGTTGCCCGTTGGCTTCGAGAGCGTTCAAGACCTTGCCAACTTGTGCATCCATGTAGCTGACCGCGGCTCGATACCCGTGGATCAACTCGCGGGTCTTCTCGTCGTCCAACATGTTCGTTTTCGCAGGAATGTCGGTGTAGTTTTTCAGTTCGCCCCAACTGGAACGAGCGTACGGCAAGCCATCGACGACATCTTCGCGGGATGGAATTTCAATGGCGGCGCGATCGTAGAGGTCCCAGTACTTGCCCGGTGCATTGAACGGCAGGTGGGGTTTCAAGAATCCGACTGCCAAGAAAAACGGTTTGTCTTGCGTTGAAAACCGCTCCAGCATGGCGACGGCTCGATCTGCGTTGTGGCCATCGGCGTAAGCACTGTCTGGAACATCGCCCCCATTTTCGATGGAGGGCCCGGGCTTCTCGCTCGAGTTGGCCGGGTTGCGTTTCCGAGGCAGTTCCTGAACGTAGCCTTTCCCCTTGCTGCGATCTCGCGGCGCCCATTCGTTGGCATCAACGGTCCAAGCCTCCGCGTCGTCGCTGGGACTGTGGTAGATCTTGCCCAAAAAGCCAGTGTCGTAGCCATTGCGAGAAAGATGCTGGGGGAGCGTCAACACATCGGGCATTTGCGAACGCAATAGAGTTTTGAAGTTCCAGCACTGGGTGGTCTCCGGACGGCAGCCACTCATCAGGCTCGCGCGGGAAGCACCGCACACGGCGACCTGGCAATACGCTCGATCGAATCGCATGCCCGACGCGGCCAAACGATCAATGTTGGGGGAGTGGATGTAGGATTGGCCATAGCATCTCAGTTCTGGTCGCAAGTCATCGACTGCGATCATCAACACATTGAGTGGTTTCGATGGCGGGGAGTCTTGAGCCACCGCGGACGTCGACATCGAACAGACGAAGCAGACCAAGCCGAGAAACAAATGGTGGGGTTGGAGCGCGTGCATGGTGAGAATGGGGATGGGGGATGAATCTTTGTGGGGGTTCTCGTTATAGCTGAATCGGCAGCAGGTTGTGGGGGAGTGGGTGGATGCGCAGGGTGGGGGTCGGCGTGGTGACGTGGTTTGCTCACAGGCTGGAAGCCCACACCACTTGGGTGGTCTCACCTGACGACTGCTCATGTGCTTTGCTACAAAGCGTCCCAGGCGGTGACTCCCCTGGACTGCAAACTTGACACGCTCGTTGAAATGAATGCTTGATGACGTCGAATGACGCCCTTTGTCGAATCAGTCCCCCTTCGATGTCGAAGACACACCTGTTGTGGGTGCCGCATGCTGGTGGTGCGACCGCTCCGCTGTTCAAACATTTTCGCGGTCTGTCAACGTCGCGAAACGCACCGAATTCAGTCAGCCTGTGGGCCGTTCGGATGGCCGGGCGTGAGTCTCGGTTTTCGGAGCCATTGGAAACCGACATGGACTCGTTGGTCGAATCGATCGCAACCGAGACGGAACAAACGTTTGATGCTGATGACACGTTGGTGCTGGCGGGACACAGCCTTGGTGCCTTGATCGCGTACCGTTTGACGATTCGTTTGTTAGAAAAATCGTCCGGTCCATCCCGCGTGAAAGGGCTGATCGTGATGGGAGCCTCGCCACCCAACCAATGGACGCAAAACCGCGATTGGTTGGACTGGGACGACGACGCGTTCGCAGACGAACTGGATCGTCGCTATGGCGGATTGCCAGCGGGTTTGAAACAGCATCCCGACGCGCTCGCGATGTTCTTGCCCATCGTGCGTGCGGATTTGAAACTGGCACGAGGAGTCGCGACTGTGGAGCACCCGACCATCCCCGTGCCCATTCGGGCTCTCGCCGGGGCAGAAGACCATGTTGCCAACCGAGCCAAAATGCAGGGTTGGCAAGCACTCACGTCGGCCGGGTTCTCTCTGCGAGTGTTGCCCGGCGATCATTTCTTTCCCGTGGCGAATCTCAGCAAGGTGTTGCTGACCGCGGAGACGCTGAGCGGGGACGGCGGTTGAGAACCAAGATCGACGGTCTTGGAAGACCATCTTACGTAGGTAGCGGTCTCGACGGTCTTGGAAGACCATCGTACAGAGATTGCTGCCTCGACGGTCTTGGAAAGACCATCGTACGCCGTCAGTTGAATTTCCAGCGTGGTGGTTCGTCTCGTTGCAGTGGTTCTTGTTTCAAAACCTGACGCAGCATCGCGATGGGCAACATCCCGGCTTCCATGATCGAATCGTGGAATTCACGTTCCGTCATCTCGCCCGACAAAACCATCTCGCGGTGCAATTGGCGGATCTGCAAAGCGCCGAGCATGTACGCGGCTTGGTACAGCGGCGGGTAACTTGGGCCGATACTGCGGCGAACTTCCGCGGTGGCGTTGCGTCGTTCGAACCCAACGTTGTCGACCAGAAAATCGACGCACTGATCCGGCGAAAAACGTCCCAAGTGGAAGTTCAACGAAAAGATGATTCGTGCACACCGGTGGGCTCGCCAAACCAGCATTCCCATGCGTTCCTCGGGAGTGCGAGCGAAACCGTCGTCGTACAGTTTCAGTTCCCAATAAACGGCGAGCCCTTCCAACCAAAACGGCGTGCTCATCGTCCGACGGTGAGGCTGGTGCCGTTCGTTGCTGTACATCTGCAAGTGGTGGCCGGGGATCAACTCGTGATGCACCGTCGCGCGAGCATAACCGATGTTGTTTCCTCGCAGACTCTGACGTTTGTCACTGGGCGACATTTCCGAAGTGGGGAACGAAACGCTGATCACTTCCCCCCCCGTGAAGAACGGATTCACCTTTTGTCGCTCGGGAGTCATCATGATCATCCGCCAGCAGTAATCCGCAAACGACGGGACCGTGATCCAGTCACGCTTGCGCAACCAATCGACCGATTCGTCGGCCATTTCGCCAATCAGAACGGGCTGTTGCCCCGGTGCCACGTGATGATTCTTCATCCGTTCCACGGCGGCTTTCCAGTCGTCTCCCAGCCCCATGTCTTGGGCCACCCGAACCATCTCGGATCGCACGATCGCGTACTCACGCTCGGCCAATTCGATCAACTCTTCGGGCGAATGATCGATGAACTGACGACGCAGTTCCAACTCAATTCGCGCGCGTCCAACCGGTGTTCCGGACAAATCCTTTTCAACCGATGAGGTGGCTGGAGGAAGCTTTTCGCCGGAGTCCTCGATTCGCTTGCGTTCGATTCGAGTTTGCACTTCCGCCGTTAACAAGTGCCAATCAACTTGATCGTCGAGCGACCATTCCTCGAATGGTTTGCCCTCCAATTCCAACACGGCCAGTTCTTCTTTCCACTGAGGCAACCGAGCAGCATTCTTCTCACGATCGCGACCGCGGCGTGTGAAGCGACGGACAATGGATGGCATCCAAGTCGCCTCACGCTGCGACCATTCTTGGATGGGCGGGTAGGTTTCTCCAAATGCAAACTCCGCGGCCGGTTCTGGCAGTTGGAGGGTACCACCAGCAGCCAATTCGGAGTGTTCCTGTGTCAACGTTTCGTCGACCGTCAGAGTCTCTTTCCACAACCGTAGTTTGTCGCCCGTTGCCTTTGCCAGGTCGAGCACCCACCAATTGAAATCAGGGTGATAGCCTTCGTAAAAGGTTTGCCAAGACTGATACGAGCGGATCAAGTCTTCCGCGGCGTCCAGCACCGGCTGACTGACCGCAACGGAACTCGGTTCCGTTCCTTCGATTGACAGCTGGATCGACTCGGTCAGTTGCTCCATCTCCGCCGCCATCGCTTGTCCATTCAACGTTTTCACTCGATTGGAAAGATCCGTCAGCGTGATCAATTGCGAGGTGAAGGGAGCCAACTCTCGAAGCTTTTCGGATGAGGCCACGAGTGTTTTCAAATCAGACTTTTCCTCGTCCACTGAAGCCATCAGCTCTTGAGCGATTTCCGCATCTGCGTCGGTCAGCGTGTCTTCTCCTTCGCTAGCAATCGCGACCTTCAGTTGGCTTTCCCAGGCATTCAAAAACGCAGCGGTTTGCGTGAGACGCTCTTCTGCCACACGAACTGGCAAACGACGCTTGAGCGTTTCGAGGTCGGTTTGATAGTGGTTCTGAATGTCTTTCCATGCCGTCTGCGGTTGCAGTTTTTCCACATCGATCAAGGCAGTGGCGACTTCCTCTGTGGTCCCGCCTAACTCGGAGGTTGGCTGTTCGCTGGAACTCCCGGGTTGTAGTTTCTCGATGAAGAAATCCAGCGTGCGACGTTTGCCGTACGCTCCGCCGTCACTGTGGCCAACGCCGGGCATGACCAGCAAGTCAAAGTCCTTGTCAGCTTTGATCAACGCGTCCGCGAAACGCAGAGTGGATTCCGGTGGCACGTTCGTGTCGACTTCGCCAACGATTAAAAAGAGATCTCCGGTCAGGTTCGCAGCGTTGTCGATGTTGCTGCACTCGGAATAGTGGTCGCCGACGGGATAGCCCATCCACTGTTCATTCCAAGAGGCTTTGTCCATTCGGTTGTCGTGGCAACCGCAGGCTGCGACACCCGCATCATAAAAATCGCCGTGGAACAACAACGCGGACCCCGTGTTTTGGCCACCGGCCGAGGTCCCGAAGATTCCAACCCGCTCCAGATCCATCGCGGGATGCTCCTTCGACAGAGCTTTCATCCAGGCGATACGATCAGGAAAACCAGCGTCTTTGAGGTTGTGCCAACACACATCGTGAAAAGCCTTGGATCGGTTGGCCGTTCCCATGCCATCGATCTGCACGACGATGAAGCCAGCGTTCAAGTAGTCACGGTGCCAAGGTGCGGATCGGAACGACTTCGGCACATGTGAATCATGAGGTCCAGCGTAGATGTACTCCACCACGGGATACTTTTTATCAGCGGCGGGATCATAGTCCTCAGGGAAACACGCCAGACCCCAGATGTCGGTCTCGCCGTCCCGGCCCTTGGCGGAAAAGACCTGCGGCAGATTCAACTTGGCGTCTTCAGGCGTGAGCGTCGCTTTGGCCAACGTTTGAATCAATTTTCCATCGGCGGAGCGAAGCTCGTGAACCGGCAACGAATCGACGCGAGAATGAGTGACGACGAAACGGCTTCTGTCCGGTGAGAAGGTGGCGGTGTGAGTGCCATCGCCATCGGTCATCAGCGTGAAGTTCTCTCCACTGAAATCAACGCGGGCGTAGTGTTTGAGATACGGGTCTTGACCTTCGTGCACACCACTGACGACTAAATCGAGCACGCGATTTTCTTCATCGATGTTTTCGATCGCTCGCACAACGAACTCGCCCTGCGTGATCGGCTGAATCTCGTTTTCACCCGATAGATCGACCAGATAAAGATGTTGATAGCCGTCCTTTTCGCTGACCCAAATGACTTCGTCGCTGCCTTCGAGGTAGCTCCAACGTGGCAAGTCCGTTTTATGGGTGGTCCAAATGAAGGTTTCCGATTGCTCATCGATCACCGTGGTGACTTCGCCAGAGGAAAGGTCGACATCGAACAAACGGAACCGTTGATGCCCCCGTTCAGTGACCGCCAACAGGACTCGGTGAGGCCCCACGAATCGCAGATTCCAGAACCGTTGGGACATCCATGGCAAATCCAGTTCCACGGACTCGCCAGTTTCCGTGTTGAACGCCAACAATCGAGTCTCATCAACAGGATCGCCTGGCAACAAATACGGTCGCGATTTGAGCACCGCGCGACCGCCTTCTTTAGGCGACGATTCGACCAAGTGAACCGGTTGGGTTTCGTAGGGAACCACGGCTCGCACCACCAACGCGGTCCCGTCAGGCGACCATTGTGGCGATTCCAGTTTCAAAGGCTCAGCGGATTCGCTCGCGCGATCGCCATAAGATTCCAACAACTGCGATTGTTCGATCAATGTCTTCCACTCGGTCGACTCCTCATCGGCATTTGCATCTTGCAACTGCAAGCGACCTTCTGTCAGTCGAGCGATCACCTTGTCGTTGTTCGGGGCAGGAACCCCGGCGGTCCAATCGCCGTCGCGTCGAGAATCGCGACGTCGGCGTCCACGGCGTTCCGGTTCAGCCTGAGTCGCTTGGGCAGGCTTGGCGACTTCCAATCGCGTCGGTTCGATGTCCGCGACGAAGTATCCAAATTTGGTTTTGTCTTTGCCAATGACTTCCCAGACATGACCGGCGAAGGTCGTGCGAACAAAGGTTTCGCCCGCTGGGATCGATTCGTATTGGACACGTTTGCCACCGCTGTCCACCCAGAACAATTGCAACGCTTGATCGGTTTGGTTGACAAACGTGATTTCAGTGTGGGCCTCGGACGACCCACCCGACCGCGGCGTGCGGCCGCCTTTCAGCGTCACCTCACGAACATTGGATTTGTCGCCCGGTTCGACTTCCGTCATCTCACCGGTTGAGGCATCCACACGAATGCCAGTGAACGATCCATCCGCGTTCTGACGTCGGAACCAGAACGAATCGTCATTGGTCCAATGAGGCGTCAATGTCTGTTGAATGACGCGTGGACGCTGCGTCGTTGAATCCTGTGCGTTCGCTTTCGATGCAACCGCAACGAAGACGCCCACCAGCAACAATGTGGCAATGGAAAGGGCAGCGTTCGCGGGCAGTCGCTCGACCAAAATTCCGCGCATCCAATTGTGAAACGGCAATTTCATGTTTATATGTTCTGTGGAATCGTGCGTGTCAGTGGGCGACGTCCCCGCCATTCAGGCTCTTCATTGCCCCCACCCCATTGAGCCTTTGAAATCCATTGATCTCGCAGGATTGCGATCCACTTTAGTCAAGCAGATGACGGCAATGCGGCTTGTCGATTGATTCACCGCACAATGGCGAAATCTTGCACCTACTCTCTTTGATTCGGGAACGATGATGCTGCCTTCACGTGTAAAGGTGTTGGATTCTCACACCGGTGGGGAACCGACGCGGATGGTGATTGACCTGGAAGACACGCTTGCCGGGCCGACGATGGCGGACCGTCGTCTGCACCTCCGGCAGAAATTTGCGAGGCTGGGGGCCCCAATCGTCAACGAGCCTCGCGGCAACGACATCATTGTCGGCGCGTGGATCTGCCAACCGGTCGACCCGAGTTGTTTCGCGGGGGTGGTGTTCTTCAACAATGTGGGTGTGTTGCAGATGTGCGGCCACGCAACGATTGGAGTGATCGCGACGCTGGCGTGGCAAGGCAAACTGACGCCGGGCATTCATCGGATGGAAACTCCCGTGGGCATCATCGAAGTCGAACTGCACTCGGACGGCAAAACGGTTTCGTTCGAAAACGTTCCAAGCAGACGCTATCAAGCGGCCGTTCGCGTCAAGGTTTCAAGCTCAACGTCGCTCGCCAACGACTTTGTGACGGGCGACATCGCCTACGGAGGCAACTGGTTCTACTTGGTCGATGATCACGGATTGGATCTCGAACTCTGCAACGTCGATCAATTGATGGCAGCCACGCTGAGCATCAAAGCCGCGTTGCGAGAACAAGGAATCACGGGCGAGGGCGGGGCAGAGATTGACCACGTCGAATTGGTCGGCCCCTCCGCTCATGCGGATGCGAAGAACTTTGTGCTGTGCCCTGGCAACGCATACGACCGATCGCCATGCGGCACCGGGACCAGTGCCAAGGTGGCTTGTTTAGCAGCAGCCGGCAAACTGAATGTCGGCCAAACGTTTCGCCAGGAATCGATCACGGGCAGTTGCTTTGATGCCAGCTATCGATTGGACGAGTCCGGTGACGTGATCGCTCGCCTGACCGGTTCCGCCGAAGTCATCGCCGAAACAACACTGCTGTTTGAGTTTGAATGAAGAGACTCGTTGGGCCCCGCCCAAACAACCGTACGATGGGCTTCCAAGCCCGTCGGGTAAAAACGTCAGTACGGTGGGCTTCCAAGCCCGTCGGGTAAACCAACCGCTTCGTCGGGCTTGGAAGCCCAACGTACTGGTAGCGCCCCCCCAAATCACTGATTGCCTTCGTTGCCTTTTCGGCGATCTTCCAATTGCTTGGTCGCACCTCGCAATGAGTCGAGCAAACGTGGGACTTGTCCAGCAGCCAAGAACACGCGCGCACTGACGGCAGATTGAGGGAAGAAGCTGGTCAAGAAATCCAACCCAAACTCCGTCGCGCCGTGACCGATCATGACCCCATTGGCATAGGTTCCACTGAGCACTTCGTCGGGCAGCTTCAAGTCATCATAGATTTCTTGCGGCGTTGGTCGACGTTGTTCCGCATTCGGATTGGGCGTCGGTGTTGGCATCACGGGATCGCCAAACCGGCCTTTGTACAGATCGAGGTTTTTCTGCAACGCATCAACAAACTGCGGCATCACCGCGTGCGGGATGACCACGCGAACGGCGACCCGGTGTGGACGACCGACGGTTTGCAAAAAGTCGACGATGAACTCACTGGGGCCCGTCATCACGATCGCACCCGTGCTGAAACAACCGCCCGCCACGTGATCGGGAACCCGAGCCCGTACGGCAGGGTTCTCAGCAGCTGGGTTCTCGGAAGGGTTGTTCGCCGGATTGGGAGATCCCGGTTGACCTTCCTCGGGTCGGTCACCGGCAGGTTGGCCGCCATTGGGCAGCCCATCGCCCCATTGCCCGCCGCCAGGCTGACCTTCGCCGGGTGGTTTTCCCCCGGACCCGTTTTCGTCGTCGGGAGGACCGTCAAAAGGTGGTTCGGAAGGCGTATCAGAATTCATCGGGACCGCTATTGCAGAGAAGTGAAACGAGACAACCACCCCCATTCTATCGGGCGAGGGATCTTCTGTCGTCGGGACTGGACGCATCCAATGCCCCTGCCGCGGGGGAACAGACGATTCCCGCCCAAGTTCGAAGTCCAGGGTTTGTTTGCACTTGCGATCACTTCATGCCATCTTAAGATGGACATTTCATTCCCCCTTTCCCGCATCCCCGTTTGAGGTCCCCCCGCCGTGTTAACTGAAGCCACCATCGAACGAATGTTTCGTGAACTCGTCAACGACCCCAAAAAGTGCACGGAAGACACCTTTGAGCAAGCAGAAGAACTGCTCGAACGCGAACTGCGTGACGAGAGCCCTCTGCGTCACCGCTTGACGGTCGAACTGGAAGAACTTCGCACTCTGGCTGCCAAGTAATTCGGCTGAGTCGAGCGGACGCTCCACGGATCGATGACGCTCGACTCCTTTTCTCTGACTCGCCCGAGCCTCCTGGCGAACGACCACCAACCTTCTACCCAGGTTGGCGTCTGACAATCAAAATGAAATGAATGGCGCGGTTGACAACAACCGCCCCTTTCTTCTTTCCCGGTCTCATTTCCCGGGACCCCAGGTCACCAAGTTCCGCAGCGTCGTCCCCTGAACGCAATCGCTCGGTGACAATCCCCCCCGGCTCACAACGAGTTGCTTTCTTTGGCGTGGATTCAATGCCCGCTCACACGCTTTCTCTTGCCGAGCGCCGATGCTGCCGACGTCACTGCGGCCTTGGATTCCGATTTCATCGCGTCTCGCTTGCGATCCACAGGCGAAGAACTCTCGCCCAACAATCGCAAACAGTCATGAAGCGTCATTGACATCGGATCCATTTCACGAGGATCAGCGGTTTCGAACAAGCATTCTTGAAACGCATTTTTTAACAAACGCAACATCACTCGCCTCTTTCAACGAAGTGTTTCAGAAACCGCTTTGAAACGGTCAACGCCAGCGGAATGCCAGCGTCTGAAAGAAGCATCGTGCCGTCGGGTAAGAGAGACCTGAAGCCAATCTAAACTTCAGTTCATCGAGCAGGATTCCTCGATCGACACAGGCTGCGACCTTGGCAGACGCAGTGTGAAGCAGCTTCCGCTCCCCAAAGTGCTCACACATTCCAAATTGCCACCCAGCGTCGTTGCGATTCGGCTGGCGATCGCCAAACCCAATCCGGTGCCGGCAATGCCGCGACGACGAGCCTCACTGGATCGGAAAAATGGATCAAACAACTTCGAGACTTCGTCAGCACTGATCCCGGTACCTGAATCAACCACTTGAATCAGTGTTTCGTCGTTTTCCTGCAACGCTCGAACGATGATCGGCGTTCCCGGCTGGCTGTACTTGACCGCGTTGCCTACCAGATTGTCGACCACGCGGGCCAGCAACGCCGGCGTCGCGCGAACCGAGGCATGATCCGGCAATGCGATTTCCAACTGAACGTCGTCGCCGCGTGCCTCGACCGGCCACATCGCCCGTTGAGATTCCAACCAGGGCTGAAGCTCAAAACAACGCAGCGCCGGCGTCGAGGAATCGCGATCACTGCGAGCGAGAAACAACAGCGATTCGACGATCTCTTGCAAGGTGTGCGTTTTGCTTCGCAAGATCGACAACGTGGACTGATACTCGGTGTCGCTCCGCGGCCGACGCAGGGTCACGTCGATTTGGCCCAGCAACACAGTCAGCGGAGTACGCAACTCGTGAGCGGCCTCCCCGGCGAAACGACGCTGCTGGTCGAACGCCTCTTGTTGGCGACCAAGCAATCGATTGAAAGCCGTGGCCAACTCAGCCAGCTCGTCCCCCGAGTGCGTGTGCGTCAGACGCGAATCGAAGTCGGTTCCGGAGATCGCCTGCGCCTGATCCGCCATCGCCGCCACAGGACGCAGTGCTGTTCGAACCATCCACTGCCCCAGCAAAGCGGCAATCGACCAAGCCAGCAATGGCAAGAGCGTGACCAACAACATCAACCGAAACAGGATGGCATCGCGCGGGACCGTCGACCGCCCCACCACGACCTTCAACTGATCAAATTCATCCAACTCACGCAGCAAGCGAACCGGTCGTGGTGCAGACACTTGTCGGCTCATCATCGCCCAGCCATCGGACACCGTCGCCTCCGCAGCAACGTCGGTTTCCACATCCGGACCAGGCGGAATCGACGTGAACGAGGTCAAGCCAGCGACCCGCAACATGAACTCCTGATCAATCGCTCGCGAGCGTTCGACGATCACGCCATCGTCGCCGATCACCGCCCAGTGGACTGCACCAAATTCATCGTGCACGCCAAAGTCGATCGAGTGTTCCAAAGGCTGCCACTTGACTTCTGTTTCTTCGACCTCGGCGGCGGCGATCAGTGACTTCAGCACGCCGCTCAATTCATCGTCAAAACGTGAACGAACGTGCTCGCTGGTGATCGAATAGAAAACCAGCGAATAAATCGCCAAGATGATTCCCAAGGCAGCCAGGAAGAATAGGCAAACGCGATTGGTAAGACTCATGCGTTCACGACGATGATTCCAAGATGTATCCCTGCCCGCGTCGCGTCTGGATGACTCGCGGACCGACCTTTTCCAACTTGCGACGAAGGTCCTTCACGTGCACTTCCAGCGTGTTGGACAGCCCATCAAAGTTTTCGTCCCAAACGGTCTCATAGATACGAGTGCGTGACAACACACGACCTGGATTCCGCACAAACATCGTCAGCAACGACAATTCCTTGGCTGTCAATTCCAGCGGAACCTCGCTTCGGGTAGCGCGTTGCTGAGCCAAGTCGATTCGAATGTCCTGATATTCCATGTGCAGGGAATCGGATTGGCCTTGGCGTCGAAGAAGTGATCGCACGCGAGCCAGCAATTCTTCGAAGGCGAACGGCTTGGTCAGGTAGTCATCCGCGCCCGCATCCAACCCCGTGACCCGCTCGCTAACGCCATCGCGTGCGGTCAAAAACAAGACCGGAGTCGAGCGGTTCTTCTGACGAAACCGACGCAGGATCTGCAGCCCATCCTCGCCTGGCAACCACCAGTCCAGGATGACCAAATCCCAGGTCTCGGACTGCAGTCGCAACCAAGCGTGACCGCCGTCCTCGCAATGGACAACGGAATAGCCCTCTTCGGTCAGACCTCGAACGAGAAAATCCGCTATCCCCGGCTCATCCTCGACCACCAGCACCCGCACGCTCATTCGATTGCTCGCTGCATTTCAACTTGTCGCATTTCAATTCAAAAGCCCAAACGATGCGTCCCGAGAAACACTCCCGACAGACAACCATTCCAGTCTGCGTCATCCGGATAAGCCGGTCATGAACTGAAAATGAAGATTTCTTTATCCACGCCGCCAATCAACGTACGGTCGAATGATGTCGTAGCGGATGAGGCAGCGAGTCCCGTCCTCAGCAACTCGCTACGCCATCTGGTACGACAGCCTGCCGTTGATTGATCGAACGTCGCCACGCAACGCGTGAACAACAAGTGACGTAGCGGAAGGGCGCGAGCCCTCCGGTTCCTCACCGGGCGGCTTGCGCCACACCGCTAACATCGTCACTTGTTGTTCACGCGTTGCGATGCAGCTGCCCAACTCGATCCACAACAAGTTTTTGCTCCACCTAAAGCCCAATTTAGATTCGCTTCAGCAAGAATTCTGGGTCCCCGGCGATATTGAAATGGACCTTCAATCGTCATCCATTTGCGGGAGCAACCATGACCAGCCTCATCTTCGTCGTCCAGTCCACTGCCATCCTCACTTCGATCATTTTACTGGCGGTCGGAGTGACCGGATACTTCAAATGAAAGGAAGCAAGTCAGCAGGAATGATCGGGCAAAACGATGTGGGCCGTTTGGACGTTGGCCCCGTTGAAAGTGATAGCAACAACGCTCATCAATGCAGTCCAAATGCCGAAAGACTCCGGCCGACCTGCTGATCGAATTCTGCCATCCAACGAGCCAACAGGGAGACTCGTTCCAATCCGAATCGGCACCCAACATCCCGGCATGGGTCGAATCTGGTAGATTCGATCCAAGGCACTGGGAACCGGGTCCAGCCCAACCGCAGGCACGTAGAGCAGCGACAAAATCCGACGCTCGATCGATCCGTGTCCTCACTCATCTCCGACTTGATTGGACCTCAACTTAAACGAGAGACTTCCTTTGATGTACGACATGAAAAAGATGAAACAGCTCAACAATTTCGCCGAACTCACGCCAGACGCATGGGAGGCGTTTGTTGCGTTTGACAAAGCCGCGTTGGCCGACGGAAAGGTGCCCGCCAAAACCAAGGAACTGATCGCAGTTGCAGTTGCGTTGACGACTCAATGCGCCTACTGCATCGAGATTCACACCAAACGGGCGAAACAGGCTGGCAATACAGATGAAGAAATTGCCGAGACCGTGATGGTCGCTGCCGCACTGCGTGCTGGCGGCGCGGTAACGCACGGCACTCACTGTATCGAAAAATAGATCCGGTTTGACTCAGACCATACCAACCCGCCCCAATGCGAGATCCCAATCAGCGTTGGGCTTCTCGTGGGTGGGGCAGGCTGCGGATCTGAGTTCTGCGTGGCGGGTTCCGCATGGGGCAGACGCGAATTTTAGGAAATCGAATCGGCAACGACCGCCCGCTCGTCTGACCGGCAAGTCAACTCCAGGAACGGATTGGAATCAGAGTTCTGGGCCAATGATTTTTGGCAATTGCCGGTAGAGAAATCTTGGCATCACAGCCAAGAAACCGTCTGAGACCGGATCGTGTTCGATCGCCAAACCCACACCAACCAAGCGAGCGGATTCGTGAATACGGTGCAGCACGTCGTCGCGCCGAGGCCCCAGTGGCTCACTTCGAACGACAACCGGCAGTCGGTCATACGTGGCCGAGGTTCCGACCCACCAATGCGATGAATCGACCTCTCGGATTTGCAATCCCATCGGATCCAGCGTCCGATTGAGCATCTTTCCCGCGGTGACTTCGTTGCCAGGCTCGCCCACGTAAGCCATCACCAACTGCCCCGGTGACAAACGACGCCGTTGAGCATCCGTCCAATTGATGATGCAGGTCGCACCATTGACACGAGCGGTTCGTCGCAACAAGCCCGACATCGCAATCGCGGTGTCCAACTGCGAACCTGGTTTGCCTTCGACGAGTTCCGGCCAAGCGGGCGGCAGCCCATCGTCGACCAGAGTCTCAGTCGGTTGGTGAACATAGGCCGCCGTCCAGCGAGACATCACATCGTCGTTCAGCATCGTCTCCTGTTGTCGCATTCGGCGCAGTGACTCCGTCGTCAAACAACGCAGGTGCAACGCGTCCCGAGGTTCCAGCTCCACGGCGGAGGTGAGTCGATCCAACAGAGACTCCGCCGAACCGCGTTCGTCGCCGAAGTCGTCCAGCTCGGTCAGTTGTTTCGTTTTTGCTTGCAACGCTTCGATCGGCAATGACAGGTCCAACCGATCCTCTTCCACTTCGATCTTCAAACCAGCGGACCGCACCGCATCCCCGAGCAACTGGCCCATCGTCGTCCAACCCTTCGCATTCGTCGCAACCGGTTGCCTCAGATCCGTGCCTGCCAAATCCATCGACACCCAATCCAACTGGATCGGAATCAACGTGGCCTCGCCGATGAACAGGATCAAATCCGACAACGGGTATCCCTTGGTGCTGATCGCCAACCGCATTTTCAGCGCCGTCTCGATGTCGACTTCTTCCGGCGGAGTCGCGATCAACATCGGATCGACAAATTCATTCGCGGCCGTGTCCAACACAACGTCTTCCAGCACCGGAGCCTCTGACATCGGCGGCGCGTCAGGTGCTTGCCCCGGCATCTCCAACAACAACTGAAACTGAGCAAACTCCGGCGGCAATTCCATCACCGGATCGGGTTCAGATTCTTTCTCGGACGGCTGCGCAACTGGCCCGGTCGATGGCTGGTCACGACCAAGAACTGCTGGTGGTCCGTCGAGCGGGCTGCGTGGCATCAAATCATTCGGAACACTCGTTGAGGGTTCGTTGTCCGAACCTGTTCCTCCAGACTCCGCTGGGTCACCCTTCGCCAAAGCGGTCTCGGCTGGGGAATCCAACTCGTCTTCGCCAGACATTGCGCCGGAAGGGGACGAAGCATTGCCTTCCACACCTGATTGTGAATTCACCTCCGTTCCTGGGCCGGCCATATCGTTGTCCGGGTTTTCCCGAGCAGGATCACTCGTCGGGTCCGCGAGAGCGTCTGGAATGGTCGCCCCCAAACCCGCCGTTGAATCCGGTTGACGTAGCCACAAAAACAGCCCCGCCATGAGCGTGACGCTGAGCAGCGATCCCACAATCCACACCGCAACGGACTTGGATGTGCCACGACGACGTGCCTCGTACAACTCGTTGGGATCGACGCCAATCGATGATTGACTGGCGGTCTCCCCGGTTGCAGCGGTCCCCCGACTTGGTTCATCCTCCCCGAGGGAAGGTTGACCGGCCTCGGTCCGGGGAGGGCTGGTGCGGAGCTCAGGCGATTCGCCTGGCTCGCCCCTCATCCTAGGAGGCAGCGGATTGGAAACTCGAGAGTCTCCTGTCGCATCATCAAGAAATTCGCTTGGCAAATCACCGACAGACATGCCGGCTTCCGTCATCGCTTCGCTCCCGATGGACTCATCCCCGAGAGTGACTTGCGGAACAGTCTCTCGCGGTGGCGTTGGGGCAGACGGCGTCGAAACTGGCGGTGGAGCGGGCGGTGCCTTGGCAATTCGCTCGGGATCGGGCGAATCAATTTGCACAAACGAATTGCACTTGGGGCAATTCACAATCGTGCCAATCAGCGCAGGGTTGCTGACCTTCAATCGAGATTGGCAACTGACGCACTGAACTGCGAAAGGTCGGAAATCGCCCTCGGAGGATGCCGCGTCAACCAACGATCACTTCCCACCCGCTTCCGCGATCATGCTGGACACTTCCACCGAGACCAACGAAGAAGGCAGCGCGTAGCTGACCACTCGACCGGCGCGGGCGATGTTGATTCCGATGACCTGGCCATCACTGTTGAGCAACGGTCCGCCACACTGGTCGGGGTTCAAAACCGTGTCGTGCTGCAAGACCTCTTCGAACCCAGACAACCGAATGTTGCGAGCACCATTCACGCGAGCGTCGTTTTCCGATTCCGTAACAATCGACGCTTCTCGCATCTTGGCCGACAATTCCTTCGTGTCACCATCGCGAACAATGGTCAATTGAACGATCTCACCCGGGAACATTCTTCGCAACGTCGACATCACCGCGTCTTTGTTGGTTTGCATTTGCCCATTGATCGCAATGATCCGGTCGCCCGATTCCAAACCGGCTTCTGACGCGCTGCTGTTGGGAAGGATCTGTTCCACCTGCGCACCCGCGGTGGAGGCATTGGGATTCAACTGCACCCCCAACATTCCACGGTGTTCAACACGGCGTGGTCCTGCCCCCATGACACCCAACCCGATGACTCGGTTGGTTCGGTCCGGGCTGATCAAAAAACTGCCGACGACAGGAACAGACGAAGTCAACGTCACTGGGAGAAGCATTGGCAACGTGCCCGTGTTGTCGCGTTCAATCACCAGCAACGCCAAGTCACTGCGACGCCGTACCGCGGCCACTCGCGCGGGGAACATTCGGCCGTCACGGAGCCGGACACGAATTGGATCGTTGGACAATTCACTGCGTTTGGTGATCACGTACGCATCGGAGGTTGCCACCGCCGCCCCGCCCATCAAGCTGGATTTAGCAACCACGGTTCCAAGCGAAACGGGACGTCCACCGCAGATCACGCCGACCACGCCATCCGCCGCTCGGTCAGCGATCGGACGCACCAATTGCATCATCTCGCCATTGTCACGGCGGTGCATGACTCGTTCGACCAAGCGTTCCTGCAACCAAGCTGGCACGGACGCTTCTTCTTGTCCGGACGCAGGTCCAGCGATCGACGCGGCAACAATCGCCACCGACGCCCAAGACGTGAACGTTCGCTTCCGTGACGTTCGAGCTCTCTTCTGCATGTCAATCTCCACGGCCAATCTCCACAATCACTTTGACAGGTTGGCCATCACGTCGCAGCCAAATTTTCACTCGTTCGCCGGGCATCGTGTCGGACACCGCGGACTTCAATGATTCAAAATCGGTGATGTCCACGTCACCAAACGTCACCACTTGGTCACCCTCGCGAATGCCACCCTGATCCGCGGGTGATCCCGGACCGACTCGCACCACGTTGGCGATTCCGCCTTCGCTGTTGCCCCGGATCCCCAGCACCGGACGAAAGCCCGGCAAGAATCCCCAAGCATTGCCACCCTGCATCTTGTCCCAGTGCTCATTGTAGTGGTCCACGGGAACGTGCAAGTTGTCGGCGACATCGTTTCCGATCCGACTGTGCACCGCAATCAGCTTGCCCGACAAATCGAACAGCGGCCCGCCAGAGTCTCCTCCGATCAACGCACAATCGGTCACCAACCGGTCGGGATAGACGGCCAAGATTCGGCCCACCCGAGTCACCATGCCTCGGTCGGCTTCGTACCCGCCGGGATGCCCCGTTGCGATGCACCACATCCCAGACTTTAGATTCTCGCTGGTTCCCAACGAGGCGTGCGGCCAACCGATTTCACGGCCAGCCGAATCGCGAGCATTCTGGCCGGGATCGATCTTCATCAGTCCCGCATCGACACTGCGGTTCATCCCCAATGTTTTCGCAGTGACCGTTCGGCCGTCGTTGAGCGTCAGCATGGCGGACTTGCCAGGACGCATCGCCACGTGTGCTGCCGTCAAGACATAACCCGTGGAAGTGATGATCACGCCACAACCTTGAGCGGGTCCAATTTGAACACTGACGGTGCAAGCTTCCGCCGCCGCGGCGACGCGTTGTTGTTGCCGCTGCAACAAACGCAATTGTCCCAAGGACGCCGGGACGCCCCCTGTGGCCACCAGCTGTTCCAATTCAAACGGTGGCTCAATGAAGGTGCCGCCCGATTGATCCGCCAAAGCTCCGGAACCAGAATCTTGAGCGAACGCGTTTTGCGTGACGGGACCTGACGGGACCACTCGGGGGAGGGCTTGTGCCGGCGGCACCAAAATCGCCCCAGGCGGCAGAGGCGGCGCGCCGCCAAACGTCGAGGGCACTCCCGAAACAATCTGCGCAGAACTCACCGAGTGAGGCATCGCCAGAGCGAACAAAAAGCAACTGGCAAACAGCCTCAGTCCGAGCGTGTCGTGAAATGGCATCGCGTGATTCAGCAGGGGGAAAGACGGACGGTTCTCATTGTACCCCAACAACCAGGACTTGGTTCAAGGTCTCGCCAGTCGCGACAACGTCGTTCAGTCGAGAAAGTGACGTTGCGACGCATTCCATCCGGACAACACGCAGAATCGTTGCAATGAGACTTGGGAAGAATGGCGTGACAAGGATTGTTCCTCCATCGCTTCTCCTGGCGTTCGATGACCTTGGATGCCGGGGCCAAGCGAAACGTTCACCCCCGATACCGTTTCGTTGCGGTTTTGTCCGGAACCCGCCGATTTCAAGCGGGATTTCGTACGGTGCACCTCTCTCGAAACGAAGTTTTTGGGGAGTTCGAGCGACGCCGTTCAGGCGTACGCGAGGGTGAGGGCCGAGCATGGGGAGCGGCGCGGATTGCCACTCCCCCGGAAATCTCACTGAACGCTCGCTTTCCCGCCCGCTCCCGCTGTGGAGGTCGTGCAGTTTTGAAGTACCGTGTTGCCAAGCGTTTATGATCACCCTCCCTTGGGACGTTCGAAAAATAAATGGTGGCGGGCGTCTGGGTATCGCCCCGGATGGGGCCGTCATGCTTCGCTCGGGGCGGAAGCCCCGAGAGACCGATGCCGGAAAACAAACGGTCGCCCCGGATGGGGCCGTCGTGGGAGTTGGGGGGGGGCCCTCGCTCACGCTTCGGGTTGTGATGGGTGGTTGCTGCAGAAACCCGCCAAAACCCAGCACCAAAAAACTGCACGACCTCCGCAGCGGGAGGGGTCGGGAAGCGAGCGTGCAGTGAGATTTCCGGGGGAGGGCAGGACACGCCCCTTCCCATGCTCGGGCCCAATACCGCTCCATTGGTAGCAGGCACACGGGAGTGTGCCTGCCGTCCGGTTTCAGTGAGCTGGTGGGAGTTCACTCCGCTTCGCTGAGGGGCGTTTCTTTCTTGCCGTCGCGAAGGAAGGGCTCGCGGGTTTGTTCGCCCGAGGCCGATTGAAACTCTCGCACCCACATGTTGCGGAACCGGACAGGGTTGCTGTGATCCTGCAATGAGATTGGGCCTTTGGGGCCGTGCGCTGAGTACGCCGGTGGTCGGTTGTAAGGCGTGTCACCTTTCAATTCAAAGTGATTCAGAATCAGCACGCCGTTGTGAACCGCGGTGATGTAGGCGGGGCTTTCCAGTTCACCCGATTCGGTGAAGCGAGGGGCCGTCCAGAAAATGTCGTAGGTGTTCCATTCGCCTGGCGGACGCATGGCGTTGGCAGCCGGCGGGGTTTGCTTGTAGATCGCGCCAGCCTGGCCGTCGTGGTAGGTTTGGTTCTCGTAGGAATCCAACACCTGAATCTCGTAGCGACCCATCAAGAAAATGCCGCTGTTGCCGCGACCTTGGCCGTTGCCCTTGGCTGGGACCGGAGCCGACCACTCCACGTGGAGTTGGCAATCGCCAAACTCTTCCTTGGAAGTGACCGTGCCTTTTCCGGTGACCAGAACATCGCCATCGGTTGTCCAGCCCTGGATGTTTTTCCAGTTCTGCACGTCCTCGGCACCGCCGAACAAAACCGTTGCGTCGGAGGGTGGGTCAGCGGCCGTGGCACCCGGGGTGATGATCGGTGGCGTCTGCCAAGTGATCCCGTTGAGGTACTCCTCGCCAAAGCTGGGTGAGCAAAGCGTGGGCAGGGACAAAGCGGCGAGCGAGAGAGCAAGCGTGGTGAAACGGCGGTGAAGCATGGCGTTGGGTTCAGGGGGGGGAAAGAGGAGGGAAACAGGACGCGTCCATTCTAGCTGAACGATTTCGGTTGGGGTCACGATTGGAAAGACGGGATTCAGACGCTCAGCGACGAGCTTTCTGGTGTCGCCTGGGTTATTGGGGCCGAGGAACAGGCCGGATCATTGGCATCTTCGTTTCAATGGTTTGACCGGTTGGGATCAATCGCGCCGGAGGCGGCAAAGATCGCCTGAACCCGTCTTGCGGGATCGAGGAGGCTTCGACATAATTCGCGTCTCGATGGAGCCAGGCACGTCTTCCTTGTGGAGACATCCCCCCGCGAAACTATCTTCGTGTGGTCGCCAGCGGCCTCATCGACATTTTCAGAAGAAGCCGAAGTGGCGGAATTGGCAGACGCGCTGGATTCAAAATCCAGTTGGAGCAATCCAGTGAGGGTTCGAGTCCCTCCTTCGGTACTTCTTCGAACATCGCCCGGACCAACAGGCCCGG
This sequence comes from Rhodopirellula islandica, assembly GCF_001027925.1. Classification (NCBI taxonomy): domain Bacteria; kingdom Pseudomonadati; phylum Planctomycetota; class Planctomycetia; order Pirellulales; family Pirellulaceae; genus Rhodopirellula; species Rhodopirellula islandica. The sequence goes on from NZ_LECT01000025.1 coordinate 64,295, forward strand.
GCTTTTTTTATGCGCCGACCCAAAGTAGGCCGGACCAAGCGGAGTGCTGTTCCGGCAGCCAGCAGACGCAGCGCGACCAGCGGGCAATAGGACGCAGCGTTTGTTCCGGCAGGGGTGAGTTGGACGTGGTGGCCGCATCGGCGTGGTTGCCGTGGCTGCGTCCCTTCGGTCCTTGATACGGCCTCCTTGGCGGGGGCACCGGTTGATTGCTCATCATTCAATCATTCTTCACTTCTCAAGGACCAAGCATGACCAGCCTCAAACAACAAACTGACGCCCAGATTGAAAGGACTCGGCAAGCGAAACCGGAATTCATGCAGTCGGTCGATGAGCTCTTGGCACAGGCCAAGGGGTTTCAGGACGGTGGCAACGCGATCGCCGTCGGTGAGCAGGCTCCCGGATTCGAATTGCCAAACGCGAAAGGCGCGACGGTGTCGCTTGCCAAGTTGCTCGATCGCGGTCCCGTGGTCGTGACGTTCTATCGTGGTGGCTGGTGCCCGTACTGCAACTTGCAACTGCGCGCGATGCAGGAACGCTTGCCTGAGATTCACAACCTCGGTGCGGAGTTGGTGGCGATCAGTCCCCAAGTGCCAGACGAGTCACTGTCGCAAACCGAACGTGACGAACTTCAATTTGTGGTCTTGTCCGACCAGGACGCGCGCGTCGCGGAGCAATACGGCGTGGCTTGGAAGGTCCCGGCTGTATTGACCGATCACATGAAGCAGGACCGCGGGCTCGAGCTGAGCAAAATCAACAACGGAAACGGAGATGTGCTGCCGATTCCGGGCACGTTTGTGCTGACCAATGACGGCGTGGTTGCGTGGCGCTACGTCAACGTCGACTATCGAACCCGAGCCGAACCGGATGACATCATCGCGGCCCTGCAAAAACTTTCGGTTCCCACACCGAAGTGAACGGGATGGCGAGAGTCGCACCGAGGTGCTTTGCCGTGTTCACCGGCGGTCGCGTGCCGGAGCAGGACAGCCGATCGCTCGGTTCAAGCGGTGGCTTCGCATTCCGTTGGCCATGGAAGCAACCTGCGTCCAGATGATTCCAACGAGCGTTCGCAAGTGTGCCGAGACAGTGTCATCGACCTTTCCCATGTCTGCGATTCTCAAAGCCCTTTGCTGAGCGTCGCCAGTAGCGTCCTCGCTCGGCTGGTTCGGCCGTTGAGCATCGTGGCCGGCAAAGAGTCAACCTGGAAGGTGGTGGCGCCTTCCATCAGCTGCGGATCCACGTCATCGAGCTTTCGAAAGGCCATCGACCAATCATCGAAACTTCGGGTTTTGATGTTTCCTTGGTACATGACGTCGACCGAGGTGTGGCGATCATCGACGGTGATGACTTGCATCAGTTGTTCGATGGTGTCTTGCTCGCCTTCGATCAACTGAATGAACTCCCGGGTTTGGTCGCTGTAGAGCAGAATGCCAGTCACGCTCAAACGAGCGTTCTTTTGGCGCGACTGGTCGAGCAAACTTTTCAGGCCCTCCGCGGACATGTCGCGCGTTGCAACACTGCAATAAACAAGTTCCGTCAACATGATGTTCCCTTGGTCAGACTCGGTGGTGCTGGAAGCTTTTCCAGGATCGAGAGTGATGGTTTGGAGCGAGCTCGCGAGCCCGTACACGAGGCTCTGCACGAGGCCCTGCTCGAGTAACCTACTCTTGGTCGGATGGATTGTCTTGCAGGTCCAGTGAAGTGGGCAGGTCACTGGGGGGGAGTTGGGAAACCGTCATCGCTTGTTCGAGTGGATCCAAACCAAGTGCGATCTGCATTTGAGCCAATGCGGCGAACCAGTTTTGCTGGGCCTCGATCAGTTTGATTTCGGTCTCGTTGGCTTTCGTTTCGAGCAGGTTCAGGTAGATCAGATCGATCTTGCCTCGTTCGAACGCGAATCGATAGCGACCCAGCGTGTCGATGCTGGCCCGCAATGACGCTTCGGATTGCTCGACGATTTGGCCGGACAACGAGAGGGCATTGTAGGCGGTTTGCAGTTCGACGCCGATCTTGTCGCGAACGAAACGCAGTTTCTGATTCGTTTGAGCGATTTTCGCCGTGGTCGATTGAACTTTGCCACGCGCCTTGCGTCGTTGGATCGGGACTTCGCTGGTGAAGCCGATTACCAATTCGAATTCACCCTTGTCGTCGGACTTGGTCGCCGGTTCACCCATGTCTTGCGAAGCTTCGGCAACGAAGTCCAAACGCGGCAGCATTTCGTTGCAGGCGAGTTGACGATCGAGTTGGATGCCGCGAATTTGGTACTGCAGAATCTGAGGCTCGGGGCGTCGGGACAGGGCGGCGGCGAGATCGGCCTGGAAGTCACCCGGTGGTGGTGGCTGGATGGCGGGGAATTTCTGCGGGATCCATTGGTCATCGGGAACGATCGGGCGGCCCCCGTCGTCTCGTAGGAACAGTCCCAGCTTGAAGGCGGTCTCGCGATACTTGCGTTCGGTTTCCAGGACCTTGGTGGCGCGTTCCGCGATCAGTTGTTGGTTGAGGATCAAATCAATCTCGGGGAACTTGCCGGCTTCGACACCCGCTTCGTATTGCTTGCCGCGTTCCTCGGCCAATTTCAGGAGCTCCTGTTGGGCCTGCAAAGCCGAGCCGGCGGCGACCCATTGCCAGTAATTCGTGGTGGCGTCCAGCGAGACACTCAGCAACGTTTGTTGAACCGTCGGCCCAACGGCTTGTCGTGCCAAAGAGGCTTGGAAGACCGCAACGCGTTGCGGGTCAATCGCCCGGCCTTGCAACAGCGGCTGGATGAGCGAGGTTTTGAATTCGCCCGCGTCATCGGTTTGGCGTTCTTTGTACCAAGGTTGGTAGTAACCGCGTCCGATCCGGTACCCGGCTTCGACGTAGCCGCCCCACCAGGTTTGCCGAGCGAGTTTCAATCCGTTGCGATAGTTTTCGTAGTACCCGGTTGGTTCCGCCAACGAGTACGCGTTGAGTTTGACGTCGTACGCCCCGCGCGCGGAAAGCAGTTCCCCGCTGGTCAAGCCGGCTTGCTGGCGAGCCTGCAGGATCTCTGGGTACGAACGATAAACGCTGGCGATGACGTCGGCCAAGACGAGAGCGTCGTCGTTGGTGGCCGCGGCGGTGGACGCGGAGCCATTGGTCGCAGGGATGGGGGCGGCAAGCGGATCCGTGGTTGGTGCGGCTGCAGGCTCCGCTTGTTCACTGTGCGCCACGCTGAGGAACTGCTGGAACGACATCGAATCGGATTCGATCATCGTCCTCGCAGTAGCAGCATCTTGGGCGCGCGCGAGGTTGGGTGTCGCGAGATGCAAGGACGCAAGGGCAGCCACAATCACGAACGTGAGCCGAGTGCGATGTCGGTTCGCGGATGAGCTGGCAGAGTTTGCGGCCCAGGTGGACTTTATGCCTTGGGCAATTTGATCTTGGATGCTTTGTCTTTTGATTCTTCCGGTTCCTCGTTGGCCACGACCGGTGGGAATCCATTGAGTTGACGCCATATCTCTTGTCCCAAGGGAACGCGTTTGAGCAGCACCCAACCATTTGCACGGACGCCTTGTCGGAGATATCGGTCATCTGGCCAACCATTCTCCCGATCAAAATGATTGTCCGGGGTCACCAGCACTCGAAAGTTACCTCGCCCATCGTCGGTCGGGAAAACTCGGTTGACTTTGCCGCCAAACGTGCCGACGGCGACGGACGGCCAACCGACAAATTGGACGGCGGGCCATCCCTCAAATTGAAGGCGGACCTGGGCCCCCTCTTGGATCAGGGGCATGTCATTGCCACTGACTTTCATTTCGACGGCCAGCTCATCGGTGTCGGGAACGATCACGAACAGTTGATCGCCTTCTTTGATCGTGTCGCTGCCTTCGACGCCAAACCAATCTTGGATGCGTCCCGAACGAGGGGCTCGGATTTCGAGTCGGTCCAGTTCGCCACGCTTGTTCCGGATATCCAAGATTTCCTTTTCGATCGTGTTGATCTTTTGCATCGCGTCGAGCACTTTTTGCTCCGCGTCTCGATTTTTGATCGCGATGTCCTGCATTTTGGCTTCGATTTCTTCTTCCTTGGAGATCAGAGCGGCGGACAATTCATGGACTGCGTTCTGAGATTTTTGAACCTTCGCGACCTGCGATTCGACCGCTTGCCGTTTGCTGAACAATTCCTCTCGCGACACCAGGCCCTTGCCCGCGACGTCTTCGGCGATCCGCAGTTGATTGCGTTTGTCTTGCAGTTCCGCCTCCATCGATGTCACCTCATTCTTGGCCTGTTCCCATTTTTGTTTGGACGCCTCGAGGTCTTGTTTCAGTGATTCGGTCAAGCTCCGTCCGCCGCTTTCCTGCAGGGTGACAGCTTGCTTGGCGACTTCGAGTCCGGACAGCGCGGCGGCCTCTTTGGATTCCATCGCGATGATTTGCGTGTCCATCTGCGAGATGCCGTCGACCGAGAAGGGAGACAATCGCAGCAGCAATTCATTTTGTTCCACGTAGCTGCCTTCCCGCAGACCCGCTTTGACGAATTCCACCACGCCCTTGGAAGGGCTGCGAACCGGTTGCGGGCGTTCTTGCGGGTCGATCGCGACGACGGTGCCAATGCCTTTCGCGGTTTGTTGCCAGGGAACAAACACCATCGCGATGATCGACAGCAGCAAGCCTGCAAACGTGAGTTTGCCGACGAAGCGGATCCAATTGCCTGTGCGGACCAGTTGCATCGACGCAAAGTCGTCGGACGAGTGATGGCCGTGAATCATGTGGTTGTATGGGGTGGATGGTTCAGCAATTCAAAACGTCAAAGCAGTCGTCCTTCGATCGCATCGCGTCGCAACGCAACGGCTTAAGCCCTCTGGTGCCGTGAGACCGGAAGGCTGGCGTCCTATCGCTAAAATTGAAATCGGGAAATGGATTCGTGACAGTTTCAAAGGGGGTGAAACGCGATGCAGGCAAAGGCAATCCGCCTCATGGACGGCGAATGAACAAGGTGTGATCGCAGCGTTCGGCGACGTCCTTGCGGTTGGTGAAGACGATCAAGGTCCAGCTGGGAGTTTCGGGTGCGAGGTGTGGCCAGAGCGCGGCACGAACGGATTCGTCCAGATCGTCCAGCAAACCATCGATGACCAGCAGTTTGGGACGCACGGCCAAGGCACGCGCGATCAGCAGGCGGAGAATTTGTTCTTCTGAGAGCGGGTAGCCACCGGTTTGCAGGGTTGTTTGCAGACCGTTTTCGAGTTGTTCGATCGTGGCGGTGAGTCCGACTTGTCCGGTCACTTCACGCACTCGGTGTTGCCCGATGCCTCGACGTCCGAGGTCAATGTTCTCGCGAACACTTCCTCGGAAAATATCGCGGGCGCCCGCGTAGCTGACCAGTTTCCCCATTCCCGAGGTGGCTGCCTGAGCGGCTTCGATGCCAGCGATTTGGATCAGACCTTCCGGGACATCGATCAGCCCGGCGATGGAACGAGCCAAGCATGAGCGTCCACTGATGTCGTCGCCGGTGATCGCAACTCGTTCCCCCGGTTGGATGGTCGCGGCGGGGATCTTCGACGACCAAGCGGTGCCACGAAACGAGAGGTTGGACCAAGTCACCTGGGCAGGTCCCTCATCGACCGGTCCGATTTCGATCCTTTGATCCGCGGGAATGTCCACCAAGTGGCCGACTTTGTCGACGCCGGCCATCAAGTCATAAAACTTCTCCAGTGATTTGCCAGCCTTGGCAAATGCACCGACAACGACGGTCACGATCAGTTCACTGGCGACCAATTGTCCCAATGTCAGGGCTCCGCCGATCACCAACCATCCGCCCAGCGCCAAGACAGCCGTTGACGCGATGATTTGCACCGTGATTGCGAAACCGACTTGCCGAATCACAACTCGGAATTGTTGTTGGCGGGCGGCGATGTAGTCGGCGGTCAGGCGGTCGGTTCGCTGAATGGCCAACCCCTCGCCACCGCTGGTTTTGAACACGGAGGGTTGCGCGATCACGTCCTGCAACCAATGCGCGACGTGGTACTTGGCAATCGACTCTTCGATCGAGGTGCGGATTCCGCCCCGTCCGAGCACCCAGATGAAGGAGACCATCGCGATGACCAGCACGATGTCAAATCCCAGCAGAAACGGATGGTAGAACGCCAGCACGACCATCCCCAAGACCGTTGTCAGGACGATGGAGACACCATCGAGCAAAAGCACCGCGGTCGCCTTTTGAATCGTCATGATGTCAAAGAAACGGTTCGCGAGTTCGCGAGGGCATTCGCCCCGGAGGTGTTCTTGATTGGCTCGAGGAAAGCGGTGGGCGAGGTCGCTGGCGATGCGAACAAATTGCCGCCGCTGGATGATTTCCACGACCACGGTTTGCAGCAAGCGGAGCACCCCGGCGATTGCCAGGCATGTCAGCAGCATCAACCCCAAGACAATCAATGGTTGGAACTGGGTGCCCCAGCTGACCACGTTGACCAACGATTCGACGGCGAGCGGCGTGGCCAAGGACAGCACGCCGGCGACAAGAGCAAACAGCACCACCATCCAAACATCACGGCGATCCAGGTTCAACAACGCGATGAACCGGCGCATCGGTGTGGGCGACGCATGATCGCCGGCATGGCCATGGGAGGTGGCGGAGACAGAGTCACATTCAAATTGCTTGCGAGCGATCAGCATCCGGGGCGCGGGCGACGTCGTGAACAGTTGCCCAAGTTTGTAACGGCTGATCACCTTGGAATTGACTTGGTCGTTCGTGGTGAACATTTCGACCGATCGCCAGTTCGCCTTTTCCAGGACTCGCAGGGACCCATCGTTGTAGGCCAGGACGATCGGGTTGCCTTCGCTGAGAAAGCCAAAGGCTTCGGCGCCCGAGTCCACATGGGTTTCGTCCAGGACGATGCCGGCCTGCATGGCGCTGGTTTGCAGCACCCACAGTGGATCTTCGTCCTCTGGCATCGATTCGTTGGACAGGACGTCGGCCAAATCGATCGGCAGCCCAAGGCTTTGCCCAATCCGAGTCAAGGATCGCAAAATGGACTGGTCGTCCGGAGCAATCGCGTCAGAAAATGAAGAGGAATCCATGCGAATCAAAAAGGTGCAAACGAATGTCGGGCCGCGAACGTCGCGTCACGCTTCATCGTGGGAGGAATCACCATCATCAATGACCAAGCAGTGAGAACCGAGAAGAAAAAAGTGGCCCACGGCAGGGGGGATCGCGAAACACAACAGGTGTGAATCTGCAACGGAAGTTCATTCAACCGACCCCACGAGCTGCCATGATTTCTCACGCTGAGAGGTGAAGGAGGCTGTGTTGGTCTGCAGTTGAACCCAAGATCCATTTGGTTGGTAGCGGTACTTTTGATCGTTTTCGATGGCGACCAAGTGCACCCAGCCGTTTTGCAACAAATTGCGTACCGTGGTGTGAGCGGCGATCACTCGATCGATTGCCTCTCGGTTGGCAACCACAACGGTTTGGAGTCGCAACGGTATGTGTTCGATGTGTTCACCATTTCGGAGGGATTGTTCCGGCAGACCGGCCTGAAGATCACCCCCATTGCCGGAGAAGATTCCAAATTGGCCGACCACGTTGTGGACGGTTTTGCATCCGCTTCCAAAATGATGCGAATCCACGGTCGAGGCGTAGTACTGCATGTTGATCCAGTGTGCGACGACCATGGGGGCGGTCATGATGGATTCCAAGACGCGACCGCTGGGGTCGGACTGTGCATGGTAGCTGTGTAGGAAGGCACGGCCGTCCAAGGCAATTTCTCGCGTCAAGCTTCGGGGGCCAATCAGCATGCTGGCGTTGCCCGCCAGTCCCCATTCGGGACGCGTTTGCGACCAGTCCGCGGCTCGGGCAGCCAGCGATTCAGACGAGCTTTCGTCCAACAATGGCAGGCGTTCGCATCGAGTCAATTCGCTGCCCTCGTTCCCAATGCTTTGCAACTGCGAGACTCGAGATTGATGCGATGGAGGAATGGATTCGGTGTCCAGCCATTCGATCTGATCGGTGGTGGTGTTGTGCCACGCCGCCAAGAAGTGAGTGTCCGCTCCAATCTCAATGCCTCGCTCGGCCAATCGCGTTTGAATCCGTCGATCATTCAATAGAGTGGCGGCCAACCGAGCGTTGGGGGCACCCGAGTGTCCGCCGCAGGCGCCGCAGTCCAGTCCAGCGGACATCGCGTTGTTGTCGGTTTGGCTGGCGTGCCCGCACAAAACAACGAGCGGGGCGAAGTGGTTGGTCAGTCCCATCGTGGTCAGCAGGCCTTCGGCCAGGTCCGTTTGTTGGTCCAGATCGATGCCTTGTTGCAACAGTCCATCCAGATCCAGTGAGAGCGTTCGCCCCTCCGCGGTCACTCCAGGTTGGTTGTCGGGACCAGACTGACGAAGGTTCTTTCCCAGCAACCGACCGACCAACTCGATGCCATCGAGCAGCCCCATGGTTTCCACGAACGAAAAGCAGCCAACGGCGGAAGTTTGGAATTGCTTCCACCGTTTTTTCCACGTGCTGATTTCTGTTCGGCGTGCCGCCTCAGTGGTCGTGGGGGTGGAACTGTGCGGGACGAGAGGATGTTGGCCGGAGCAAGCGGAGACGCAGTCGGATGCCTTTTCCTGCAGTGAAAAACTCGATTTCAGCAAGACCGGGGCGTGGACATCGCCAGAGGCTTGGCCCAGCGGAATGTACTCGAATGGCAGTCCAAAGAACCCTGCCACACCAATTGTTTCGATGTCAGCGGAGACGCTTTCCAGATGCCTCCGCAATCGCTCGGATCGAACGTCAATGCAAAACGCCATCTGGGCGATCGGACGCGACGCCGGTTGATCGAGATTGGCGGCCGATTCGGACGCATCGGGGGCAGGTGATGGCAGCGAGTCCAGCAGTTGGTCTCGATAGGCAATTTCCGACGCTCGCAGAAGGATCTTTCGAAACTCTTTGCAGGAGTCGTCGGAGGAAGCTGCGTTCAGCTTTTGAGCATTCAACCGCGATGTCCAGTCGACTTCAAACGCGAAGGCTTCGGAGATCGCGACGTCGTAGGCCAATGACATCGCCAGGAAGCCACGGAAGTCGTCGTGTTGGAATTTGCCGGATCCGAGCGGGTCGGTTTGCAAACCTTGGTACTTGGTCCAACCGCTCCAACCGGGCATCGAAAAGACATGTGCCAACAGAAACGTTTCCCAGAGCGATCGTGGAAGATTCATTCGTTGCAGCAAATGAACGATTGTCGCTTCGGCCGTGTGAGGCAGGTCGTTCACAAACTTTCGAAAGCCCGGCAATCCGAGGATTTCGATTCCGCGATCACACCGCGCGGTGTTTCGCCAGGCTTGATACAGAGGCAGGTTCTGCCAGGGGTTCCCCCACTTCGATTGGCCTTCGTCGTAGTGAGCCGAGCAATGCTTGCCGATCTCTTGGTGAACCATTTCAGTCCAGTCCACCGGTCCGTGGGCCGTCAGTCGTGAAGCAATCGTCGCGATCGGTGGAAGCGGTTTCGCCTTCGCCGAAGAGCAATCTTTCGATGCCGCAGCCGACGAAGCCTTGGTCAATGCTTCCAGCACCTCATCCACAACAGACAATGCCTGGTCAGCTCCATGATTCTGAACTGCCGTGGCGGTCTCGTTCACCGCGGCTTCAATGTGGGGCCGCTGCAGTGCTCCGGATCGAAACTGCGAGGCAAAGTGTTCCATCGTCGGCAGCAGTTCACACTGCGAGAAGACTTGCAGGTGGTCTCGGGATTCGAAGAAGGAACGTTCTGTGAAACCGGCGTACGGATTGACTGCGACCCAATCTTTGAGCGGCCAAACTGGAGAGACCGCTTCACAGACTTGATCCAGTAATTCCTCGAGCTGTCGATAGACATGTGGGTCTTCGTACGCGGCGGGCACAAACACGCTGAGTGATGGGTCATTGGATTTGTGATTGGACGTGGACGTGGACTTCGATGAGTGATGGATGGTCTTCATGGCATGTCTGTCTGGGTTGGCTGGTGTGAATTCAGGATGCGTTTGAAACTCAAAACGGTGGTCAGGGCCTCGCTCAGGAGGTGGCGAGCAACCGGAACACGCGACGAATCCCGTGTTCGATGTAAAATCCGTTGGTCGCGTGAACTTGCATCGCGTGAACCCAGGGAAGCTGAGTGGCGGAAGCGAAACGGGTTTGCAAGAAGTACAAGCCGACAAATCCGAGCACGACCAGGGTTCCCACGACGCGGCTGTTCAGAAGTGAAGCGGACGATGGAAGGCTGGTTGAAATCAAAGCGTCGGCTGCGAGAAACCCGGTGACGTAGAGAAAGCAAATCAACGCCGCCGTGGCCATCGACTGCAGCACCAAGCGTCGGGATCCTGAACGCATGGCATCGGCGATCCAGTGAGTCAAAGCCAGACACAGAACGCTGCCTAGGATCCAACCGCCGGGTTTCTCGATTGGCGAGAGACCGAACAGCATCCATGTGACGGCAAACAGTGAGCAGCTGACCGTGAATGCGAATCCCGTTTCGTACCAAGTGAGCGCTCGGTTCCATTGGCTTGCACCGGCAATCGCTTTCTGATCGCTGATGACGCTGCCCGAGCGTAAGAAGGCGTTGGATTTGTACAACGAGTGCGCCACGAGATGGATGGTCGCTGGGACGAAGGCTCCCAAACCACACTGCAGCATCATGAATCCCATCTGTGCGATGGTGGAATGGGCCAGTGACTTCTTGACGCTGGTCTGGGTCATCAGGACGATCACAGCGACCAGCGTGGTGATCAGTCCCACCATCGCCATCGTGTTCATCGACAGCGGTGACAACCCGAATACATTTGCGAACCGAATCACCAGGTACCCGCCCGCGTTGACGATTCCCGCATGCATCAGGGCGGAGACTGGGGTGGGCGAACCAAGCGTTTCAGGGAGCCAAGAGTGAAATGGGAATTGCACGGATTGGCTGGCCGCGGCAACGAACAGCAGGAAGCAGGCGGCCACTAAGATTTGCGGTGGCGATCCAGCATCCAGTTGCATCTTCTTGGCGGAGTCAAAGATGTCGGCCAGCACGAGCGAGTCAAACTCGAGAGAGAGCAGACCGAAGGCTGCGAACAAGGCCAGATCGCCAATCCGGTTGATTGCGAACTTGGTCCAGGCGGCGCGACTTGCACCGGGTTGCTCTGGTTTTAGCAACAGCAAAGAGTGCAGGCCCAAGTTCATGGCCACCCAGGCGAACGCGAATCCGATCAAGTTGCCCGAGGCGATCATCCAACTGACCGCTCCGATCGCGACCGCACTGAATCGAAAGTAGCGGGTCTGATTGAATTCCCCATCAAGATATTGAATCGAGTACTGGCACGTGGCCCAGCCGATGAAGCTGACGAGAACCAGCATCAGACCCGAGAGACCGTCGTACAGAACCCAGTTGGTCGGATGGAACACACCGAGGATTTCCGTCTCCGCGATCGGGCGAGGAACTCGCATGATCAAGTGCACCAACAGCGTGGCGACGCATACCAAGCACTGGGTTGCGACGATGAAAGTGATCCCCTGCCGCCAACGGAAGCCAGTCCGGCGACCAAGCACATTGGGAACCAACGCCGCAAACAGGAGGAACGTCGGAAGGATCACCGGCAGCAATTTCAACCAATCAGGCATCTCTCAATTCTCCTTAAAGCGGAAATGGAATACGCGAACACTAAAGCACGACAAGGATATCGTCAATTATGTTTCGTCAAATCCGTGGCGGAGGATGAGGTGGAATGGTCGAGGATCGGCGGCGGTTTTGTCCTGGAACGGTTGAAATGCAAGGGTTGGTCAGGTTTTTTAAGTCGCGAATAAATTTTCGTATTTCGATGGTACAATTCGCCTTTGCGAGGCACGCCGTGGCGTGCTTGGCTTTTCACCACCGATTTCGAAGGGAACCGCGGCCCAGGCGGAATGGATCCATGGCAGCGAAAAAAGTCACTCGTGGCAGTCGAGCAACACGGTCGCCGAAACCCGACGCCAAATCCAACGTGGCGAAGAAGGCGATCTCGCTGAAGCAGAACACAGCGGAAACACGCCCCGCCGCACGGTGGACGTTTCTGACCAATCACGCGCACGTGTTGATCGTCTTGCACGCCCAACCCGATCAGGTTCTTCGCGAGGTCGCGGTTCAGGTGGGGATCACGGAACGAGCGGTTCAGCGAATCGTTCAGGATTTAGAAGACGAGGGCTTCATTCGTCGAGAGAAGGTTGGCCGCAAGAATCACTACGAGGTGCTGACTGACCAAGCGTTGCGGCATCCGATCGAAGCCCATCGTCACATTGGTGACCTTCTCAAATTGATCACGGGATGATCGAAATGGGAGCGTTCGAAAGGCGGCGTGGTGGAGGATCACGCTGCGATGATTGACGTTGCAACGGTTTGGACCCACGCGGCGGTTGTCGTCAAGCAGCGTCGCATGAAGACGTGTCGAGCAAATCTTGTTTGTTGGCGATCAGGCAGACGACTTGGATGAACGAATCGACATGCATCTTTCGCAGAATATTGGCGCGATGAGCTTCCACTGTTTTGACTGAGATATCAAGTTGGGATGCGATTTGTTTGGACAGCTTTCCATCCATCACCAAAGTCAAGATTTCGCGTTCCCGTGGGCTCAATGAATCAACGCGTTTCAGAAGACTCTGATCGGTTTGCCATCTCAGACGCCGCTGTTGATCTTGCTTCATTGCCTCGCGAACACGAGCAATGAACAACCCACCATCCAGTGGCGTGTCAAAGAAGTCTTGGGCGCCGCTTCGCATTGCCCGAGCTAAGTCGCAGGTTCGAGGTTCGCCACCCACGATGATGTAGGGTGGGCAGTAACCTTTCTCGCTAATCTGTTCTGCGAGTGTGATGCCTGCGACCAAAGAATCGCTCAGGTCCAACACCATGCATCCGGGGATGTCAGGGTTGTAAGTCTCGTAGAACTGGCTGGGGTGGTCGAACGAAACAACTGCCATACCATTCGATCGCAACAAAGTTGAAACCGAGTCCCCACGCGAGGGAGATTCTCGAATCAGAAAAACAGTGGACTTGTTCACGTGAGTGCCCCTGATCAGTGAAGTGCGTAACGGATTTTCCGCACCGAGATGATTGTTGTCGCCGTTGCGTTTCAAGTGGGGGCATTCACTTGAAACGCATGTTCTCAAAGGACTGTTGTCGATTCGATACACGGGTCGCAGTAGTGGCCTTATCGGCACCGCCCTCGAGAGGCGAGATTAAAAATGCACCTATTGAAAGAAAAGGAAGTCGTCTGGTGGTCCCAAAGTCGCATGCGGGGGACGAGGCGGATTGGGGGGCGTGCCATTTGTGATTTTGCGCTAAGACGCATGTTGTCGGCACTCAAATGGGAGTTGGATGCTCGCTGCGACGCACTGCCGCGAACAAGAATCTCTGCGCCGATAATTCGAGGCTCAGCGAAGGAAACGCAAATGCGAAGTTCTTGTCGGAACCAACTTCGCATTTGCGGAGCGTGTTTGCGCAGGACCGCAAGTGGCTCACGGTCACATGTCGCTCCAAGCGGGAAATGGCTGCGGAGCGTTCCCCTCCTTTGTCATTCAGTGCAACCGTTATTCATGTGAGTTGACAAAGAACCGTTGGGCGGCGGACATCTTTCGAAACGCTGCAGCAGAGGGGACCGCTATCCACCCCCTTGAGGATGCGAGGATGCCGCCGTTCTCAAACGGCCCAGGCCAAGTGGCTTGAGTGACATCTCAACTTCCAAATCGTTTCCACTGGATCTTCTGTCCGTGGGAGAGGCGGCAAACTCACACGAGAGAGGGGGGCTGCGCAATGGGGTGCAGGCGTCCGTTATGAGTTGAGAATGAAGGCGTCATGCCGTGTAGGGAGAACTACCAGGGGGTTTCCCTATGGGTAAATTGAGCCGCGAAAGGCGTCGTGTGAGGGGGGAAGGTTCTAGGGTTGTTAGCCAACGAATGGAGTCGCCGGCTATCACGCCCTACCTATGAGTGATGCGATTGAAATGATTTCACCGCGTCCTGAATGAACAGTGACAACATGGAAACCTGGATCCTGCACGAATGCGATGACAAAGCGAATGCCCTTCAAAAGGGGATTCGAGACCTCGGATTGCAATGTCCACCCGAGCGATCGGTGGAACTCTGCCCAGAAAGCGATGCGACCGTTGACCCGTTCAGCGGTGAACGTCTTGTCTTCCTCGTTGTGAATCAAATTCAGACGGAACACTTCACGGTGCTGCATGCTTTGAAGCATGCCGGCGATTGCAAAGTCGTTGTAGTAGCGACGGAGGTGAATCCCGATTCGATCTTGGAGTTGTTTCGTGCCGGAGCGACCGATTTTGTTCGCTGGGGCGAATCCTTGATTGATGAGGTTGGCAAGGTCATTTCGCGATTGCGATCGGAAACGGTTCACAAGCGATGTGACGGCAAGATGCTGGCGGTCATCCCGACGGCGTCCATCAGCGATTCCAATCTTTTGTCCTGCAACTTGGCAGCCACCATTGCTGGTCAGTTGGGCGAATGTTCGCTGATTGATATGCGGGTCGGCGGGGGCGACTTGGCCGCGATGTTGAAGTTGGAACCGGAGCACACGCTGCGATCGCTTTTGAACCAAGATGATGGCGTGGATCAATCGATGGTGGAACAAGCCATGGCGTGTCATCCCTCCGGCATCAAGCTGTTGGCCAGCCCACCGATCTGCAGTCGGATGAGTGAGTTGAAGTCAGAGTGGTGCGAGACCATTCTCAACATGGTTTCGGCGGGCCACACCTGCTCGGTCGTGCATTTGGACGATCCGATTCAAGCCGAAGACCTCGGAGTGTTGGAATCGTTTGACGCCATTGTGCTGGCCACTCGACTCGACATTGTTTCGTTGCTGAGGACGAAAGAGTACCTGCGGTTTCTAAAGTCGAAGCAGAAGTCCGACGCTTCGATTCATGTGATTGCGATGGGGACGGGACACGCCGGCGAGCTCCCGGTCAAGTCCGTTGAAAAGCTTTTGAAACTCAACGCAATTCACACGATTCCGGACGATCCCGTTGCGGTGACGATGTCGTTGAACATGGGCAACCCGATCGTCTTGGAGTCATCTTCGTCACCCATTGCAAAAGCGATCCGGGAGGCGACATGGACCATTCCGACGATTCGTGATTTGGTACGACCCGACAACCTGTGCCCGCCTCCGCGACCGAAGGGGTTGCTCAACAGCATTGGACTTTCCTTGGTGTCCGGGCTGATGCCGCAGACGCACTAGATCTGTCCGAGCCAGTCTGCGGAGAAGCGGTCCGTCTGCTTTCACTGGCTCGAACAAATCGGGTGCGCAGTCACTTTCCTTTCGCCGACCACCATTTCATTTCGTTGCGACGGACCGCTTCCAACTCCAAAGGAGAACCATGATGATTCGATCAGCAACGATTGATCCCGAAGCCCGTGAGAATCGGTTTCAACAATTGAAAGCCGAGATTCACGAAAAGCTAATCAGCGGGATCGACATGGCCGTTTCACGGTCAGTCAAAGAAGACCGTCTGCGAGAAGAATTGCGGCGTGGTGCCGAGCATTTGTCTCGCATGCACTCCGATCTGCTATCGCAAGCGGAACGTCAGCGACTGATTGATGAATTGGTGGACGAAACGATGGGGTTGGGACCTCTGGAACCGTTGATGAGAGACCCCACGATCTCAGACATCCTGGTCAATGGACCGGATTGTGTTTACGTCGAACGAGGCGGCGTGTTGGAGCCAACGCCGATCAAGTTTCGCGACAACGATCACTTGGTCGACATTGTGCGGAAAATCGCGGGCCGCGTGGGACGAAGAATTGACGAGTCCAGCCCAATGGTGGACGCACGATTGTTGGACGGCAGTCGATTGAACGCGGTGATTCCACCGTTGGCGTTGGACGGTGCGTTGGTTTCGATTCGTCGATTTTCGGCCAAACCGATCACGGCCAAGTCGTTGATTGAATCGAACTCGGCCACGCCGCTGATGTTGGAGTTTCTAGCCGCCTGCGTTCAAGCCCGAATGAACATCTTGATCTCGGGAGGGACGGGCAGCGGCAAGACGACTCTCTTGAATTTGCTGTCAGCGTTTGTGCCCAAGGAAGAACGGATTGCCACGATCGAAGACGCGGCGGAATTGCGTCTGCAACAACCTCATGTTGCCCGGATGGAAACTCGCGCATCCAACTTGGAAGGCCGAGGGCAAGTGACGTCTCGGGATCTGTTGTGCAACGCACTTCGAATGCGACCCGATCGCATCATCATGGGTGAGTGCCGAGGTGCCGAGGCATTTGACATGTTGCAAGCAATGAACACGGGACACGACGGTGGAATGTCGACCATCCACTCGAACGATGCTCGGGAAGCGATTCATCGATTGGAGATGTTGGTCAGCATGGCGGCGACGGATTTGCCCATGTGGTTCATCCATCGGCAAATCGCTTCGGCGATTCACATCGTTGTCCACGTCACGCGGATGCCGGGCGGTGAACGCAAAATCGTTCAGATATCAGAAGTCACCGGTGTGAACGGAGAAACGGTCAACATGCATGACTTGTTTGTCTATCGGCAGGCGGGAGTGGATGACGAAGGTCGGACCCAGGGGCGTTTTGAGGCGAAGGGGATCATTCCCCAATGCCTGGATCGCTTGGGACGCGCCGGTCGGAAATTTGCCCCGTCCAGTTTTCGGGAAACGATCACTGCCGATGAACGAGTCAACGGTTTGCGGAGGTCACGATGATCACTTGGTTGATATTCATTGGCATCTTCTTCATCGTCGCGATCATGGTCTTCGGGGCCAGCACGGTGTTGTATCAACAGGTGCTGCGATACCAATTTGGAATTCACGAGCGATTGGCAACACTCAGCCGTGAGTTGGATGAAACTGACTCGGCATCGTTGTTCAAAGAGTGGTCGCAATCCGGTTCGAACAGCATGTTTCAGGGATTGTTCCGAGGCTCCTCGTTACCAACTCTGTTGAACCAAGCGGGGATTCCGTGGACCGTGAAGCGATGGTGGATCACCGTTTCGGTGCTGGCGTTGGTGAGTGCGATGTTGGGGGCGTACTGGGACATCCGTCTGGGAATCGCGACGGGATTGATTGGGATGATGTTGCCGTTCGTGTTTCTATTCGCCAAGCAAAACGCAAGGAACCAGCAACTCAGTCGGCAATTGCCGGAAGTCTTCCAGTTGATCAGTCGCGCCGTTCGGTCGGGGCAGACAGTGACCTCGGCGTTGCAAATGATCGCCGAAGATTGTCCCTCACCCATTCGAGAAGAGTTCGCTCTTTGTTACGAGCAGCAAGAACTGGGAATGTGGCGTGAGCTCGCGTTTCGAAAGCTTGCCGAGCGAAACCAGGTGATGGAGCTTCGGATCTTTGTTGTCGCTTTGTTGGTGCAGAATCGATCGGGAGGTGACTTGGTCGAGTTGCTCGACAACCTGTCCAAGATGGTGACCAAGCGTTTGCGACTGCGAGATCGGATCAAGGCGTTGACGGCAGAAGGCCGGATGCAGGCCTTGGTTCTGATGGTGCTGCCATTTGTTGCTTTGGGAGCCATCGTTTTGTTTTCGCCTGAATACGCGGAAACGCTTTTGGAACGTCCTCGGTTGCTTGTTGCGACCGGTGTGTCGCAAGGCATTGGTGCGTTGTTGATCCGTCGAATCGTCCACTTTGAGTATTGAATATGTTTGGTTTTTTGATGGGGACGCAGTGGATTGCGATCGGTGGCATCTTTGCGACCGTGTCGGTTCTGATCTACCTGGCATTTTTGCTGTGGGATCCGTATTGGCGGATCGTGGATGGCCGTGTCGCCGAAATGGCTCGCGAGGATGAGTTGGAAGACGTCGGTCCCGGAGACTCATCGGACTTCGGAGCCTCCAAAGAAGCGGCCAAGAGTGGGGCGTCTTGGTTCAGTGGCCAAAACAGCCTGAACCTTGAGAGTCAGCTGATCAACGCAGGGATTCATCATCGCGGTATGCATCGCAAGCTGTCGGTGCTGCGTTGGTTGTTGCTGTTGGTGCCACCGCTCGTTCTGGGATCGCTTTGGTTCCGAGGGGACCTGCCGCTGAACTGGGCGGTGCTGGCGAGTTCGCTGTTCATGTTGCTGGCGTACTCCTTGCCAGTCATGTGGCTGAACCGAGCCGTCAAAAAGTATCACCAAATGCTACGAGCGGCGTTGCCCGATTTCCTGGACCTGATGGTGGTCTGCTTGGACGCTGGGTTGAGTCTTCAAGAGAGTGTTAAACAGGTGGGAGAAGAGTTGCGTTGGATTCATCCCGGGTTCACTCACGAAATCGATTTGGTCCAACACGACATTGATCTTGGTTCACCGGTCGACAAAGCGATCCGTCGGTTCGCGGATCGATCGGGCTACGATGCACTTCGCACCCTGAGTTCTTTGATCCGTGAGGGCCAGCGTTTCGGGACGAACGTTTCTGAATCGTTGAGCGGGCACGCTGACATGTTGCGATTTCAACGTGAACAAGCCGCCGAAGAGAACGCACAGAAGGCGTCGGTGAAGATCATTTTGCCGACAATGCTGTTCATCTTTCCGGCGATCTTCATCGTGTTGGTCAGTCCGGCGGCATTCAAGATCCAGGAGGCGTTTGCGGGGCAATGAAAGTTCTGGAAATGAGGTGGATCCATCGCCGCAGGGGAAAAATCGGCGACGCACCAGGCCAACGTGCCGGCGCAACCGCGACCGAATTTGCGATCGTGTTGCCGATGTTCTTGTTGCTCGTGTTCGCCTGTTGCGATTTCGCGAGAGTCATTCAGTTTCGGCAATTGGTCGCCAACGCAGCTCGCGTCGGAGCGACGCGAGCTGCGTTGAATCGGTTCACCGAGGCAACCGAAGCCGATTGGCGAAGCGATGTGGTGGATGTGATGCGAGAAGAACTGAGCAATCTTGCCTCGGTCGATCCGGCGGATTCCGTGATCGGCGTTTCTTTTCGTGAGCTACCCAGTGGCGTCCGGGTGGTGGAAACAGAAGTGACGGTGCCGTTTCGAACCGTGGTTCAGTGGCCGGCACTTCCCAAGGAAATCCAAGTTCATCACCACGCCGAATTTCACCAGTTTCGATAGGGATGTGGCATGATTGTTTCAAAGCAACGACGGTCGATTCATGCGTTGGGAAACCGACGACGCGGAGCGAGCATGGTGGAAGCCGTGTTCACATTGCCGATCTTCTTGTGGGGATTGTTTGCGATGCTCGATCTCGGCATTGCGGCGCTGCGAATGAATGCGTTGTCGGATGCGGCTCGTCGTGCTGGCCGGAGTGCGGTCATTCATGGATCGATGGTTCCCGAACGCAGTGGAAGTTGGGGGCCAGCGGCTTACAGCGGTGCGGTCGTTGACGCGTCCGAAATGGTGGCCTCGTTGCAACACTCGATTCCAACGATGGAACCGGAAGACGTCAGCGTGCAAATGACTTGGTTGGATGGCGACAATCGGCCAGGAGACCGAGTTCGAGTTCAGCTGGAATATCGACACACGTCGATTGTTCCCGGCATTTTGCCATGGGGCCCGTTTGACTTGGAAGGCTCGTCGACCATGACGATTGTCAACTAGGTCGACCGTGCTTTCGTTTTGAATCTCCCTTGTCGAAAGTCTTGCCGATTTTCGCTACCAGCCACTCCAACTTGACCAGGTCGTTCCATGTGCCATTTGAAAGCTGCCAATCCTTGTGATCACGACGCTGTTTCATTCAACAAGTCGGCTGGGATGCGTTGCAAACGCGAGGGGAAGATCTTGGTGTCGTTGGCGATTCTGTTGCCAACTCTGTTTGCATTCACCGGTCTGGTCTTCGATGGCGGGTTGATCGCAACGGATCAGTGGGTGCAGCAGCACGCGACCGATTCGGCCGCCACCGCCGCCGCACTGAACCTGCTAGCGGGACGGGCTGATCAGATGTCGGCCGTTGCCGCCGATGTGGTTGCGAATGGTCATGCACTTGGGGCGGCCAACGTGGTGGTTCATCGGCCGCCTTCGGAAGGTGCCTACCAAGGAGATTCAAACTACGTTGAGGTCGTCACCTCGGACACGTATGGTTCGCGATTCATCAACTTGTTCGGCGGTTTGCGAGAGCATCCGATGGTAACGCGATCGGTTGCGGGAGTGGACTCGGTCAACCCCGGGGCCGCGATTGTGATTTTGGATCCCGACCCGGCACCCCTCTCGATCGCCGATTTGCCAACGTTGTTGCAGAACCTGGGGCGTCTCGAACTGCAAAGTTTGGCTGTCAATCAATTTGAATTGGGGCCGATCCTTTCGACGGTCCCGTTGCTGTCGGGCGTGGTCAATGGCCTGCTGCAGAACGAATTGCTGCAGGGCGTGATGGAGGCGACGGCGGAGATCCTCGACGAAGTTGTTTCCAATGCCTTGTCGCTGCATTTGCCAGCACTCACAGCAGGACTTGAGATTGAAGGGCTGGGATGCTTGGAGGTCGATGGATCCGTGCATGTCAACAACACTTGGGGAGGCGTCAACGAACGTGGCAAGTGCGTTGGGATTGATTTTGGTTACCCACACGGAATCGCCTGCATGCCGTTGTTGTCGACCACACGCTTGAAGGCCGAGCACATTCGGGTGGTTGGCGGAGTGGATCGCGAGTGGTGTTATTTGCCGTTCGAGACGGGTGAAAGTTCACCGCTGCAAGCCAATCGTTCCCCTGTGCCCAATCCACTGGAAGGTTTGCCGTCGCCGTTGTTGAGTGGTGGGGTGGGCGGCGTGTCAGCTCCGGACACGGACATTGTCAGCGTCACGTTGTCCGCGAGCGGCGCGGAGGTGGTGCTGGACGAAGTGTTAGGAGGATTGTCGTTCTTGTTGCAGCCTTTGTTCGACACGGTGCGGGATCCCATTGAACATGTCCTGTGCAACACAACCTTCTCGCCGGGCGTGTATCGATCGATGACCGTGATCGCTCCCACAGGTGGCGTCACGTTTGAACCCGGTGTGTATGTGATTTGTGGAAAGAACCCCGTCACGGAGATTTCGCTGTGCTTGCTAGGGCCGATCCAGGCAGAGGGCGTGATGTTCTACATCACCGATGCGGCCGCCTTCGATTCTGCGGGCAACTTTGTTGACGAGGCAAGTGGGGACGGCGACCCGCCGGCTCACGGGACCACCGACATCGTGCCGAGCGTCGTGATCGCGCCTTTGTTGCCAGGCGGAAAGTTGACGGGCGTGAATCTGCCGGGCAGTCCGTTGGACGAAATGTTGATCTTTCAACATCCAACGGATCGGAGGCCTATCGTGATGGAGTGCCAGCAGCTGATCGGCAACAACGATCTGGCGGGCACAATCTATGCGAAGTGGGGGCACGTCCTATTGGTTGGAGCCGCTGCGGAATACGACCTCAAGATTGCAGCGGGAACCGCTCGAGTGGTCACGCTGGGAACCACCCGGCTGGCTCCGAAGAACTTGTTCTCAGCGGCCCAGGATGTCTTCTTGGTTGAGTGATCCGGTGGGGCAGAAGCTCCAGTTGCAATCGTTTGGGCTGCGAATCATTGGAGGTGTCGATCGAGCCAAACACTACTCGGGTCGGCGAGAGTGTCGGTAGTAGCTTTCCAGGCACAGCGTTGCCATCGAGGTGGTGTAAACGGTGCCGCCGTAGCCGCCCCACAGGGATTGATCGGACCAGGACCCGTCGGGCAACTGCGTGGAAAGCAGACGTTGCTTGAGAGCTGCATTCCAGGTTTCCCAGGCGTCGTCCTGCAGTTGGTGCAGCGCCATCGTGGCGTAGTACCAGTAGTAATAGTTGTCGGGGCCTTGGCCGGGCAAGTTGGCCAGCAAGACCGATTCGGCTTCGCGGATCGTGGCGTCGGGAAGTTTTTGCCCGATCAACAAACGAGTTGCCAGGGCCTCCGCCGTCATCGTTGGAGATGTGGGTTCGCCCGGACGATAGCAAGCTTGCCCGCCGGCATGACCACGTCGAACGGAATCCAAGAAGCGGGCGATGCCGTCGGACATGCGACGATTGAGAGGGGCGGCACCCGAACGATCTGCCGAGTCGATCAGGAGGGCTTGCCATCCAAGTTGGCTGAGGTCGCCGGCGTCGCCACGGTTGTACCGCCATCCACCGGTGACAGGATGTTGCATCGAACGGGTGTAGGCAACCGCGCGGCGAGCGGCTTCCATGGCGGAAGGATCGGCGGTCATGGCAGCGGTTTCGGCAAGAGACAGACCTGCCATCGCGTGGCTGTAGTGTGCCGCGTAGACGGATGCATTGCTGGCCAGGGATCCATCGGCGCGTTGCCGTGACAACAGGAATGCGAGGCCACGGTAAACCGTGTCGCGATGCTCGCCTTCTTGATGGGTGTGGCCAGAGCCCAGCATGGACAGCAAGGCCAGCCCCGTGATCGCGGTCTCGGCATTGCGACCCGCGCCGCCGCGATGCAATCCCAGGGGCGCACGCTCTTGACCGGCACCGGTTGTTTTGGGGTCCCAGGCTCCGTCGCTGCGTTGCTGCGATGCCAAGTACTTCAGTGCCGCTTCAACAGCGGCCTCTGTGTCGGCGTCGCCACCATTTTGAATCAGGGCATGTGCTTTGGCCGCTCCGGATCGTGAGGCGAAGTCTTCATCGATCGTTCCGGCGGAAGGTTGCTTGGGCAGGGAGGTCGCTGGACGAACCGAGGCGATCTTGGCGATGGCATCGGTCTCGGTGGAGCGAATGGTGTTGGATTCGCCAGCCTCGGATGGCGGGGCAGCCATTTCTGGTGCAGATGGTTGAGTGGGTTCCTGATCGGGTTCCGCGATGGGATCTGCCAAGGCCGTTTGCAACCAATCGTCGATGTTGGCATCGAGAACGTCGGCCGGGACGGTTTCACTTGACTCGGTCGGCGCGGGTTGCGTGGGGATCGCGGCGGAAGCAAGGACGGCGGGCATCGATGGCAACGGGATCTCCGTGGGCGGCGGAGTGGGATCGGATTCCGGTTCGGAGGCGACCTCGTCAGCCGCGAGTGACTCGGACGATTCCGCTTCGATCTCGCGTTCCGGGATCAATGGCTCGGGCAATTTGAGCGCTGCCAGCGGCGATGGTTCGGCGGGTGCTTCCGAGGAATCCTGCAGCGTTTCCAACATCTCGGGATCGAACATCGACACGGCAATGTCAGCCGCACCAGCGTTGGCGTCGGAATCAGACGCCGGGCCGCCACCGGACCAAAACACAGACAGTTTGGGCACGTAGAGGATCAACACGCCGTGCAAGACAACGGACGAGATCAAACAAACGATCGCCGCACCCCGACCGCTGGCTTTGCGGCGGCGGAACAGAACGATCGTGATGATCAAGAAGGTCACCGCGATAAGGGCGACCACCCGCACGATGTTGGGGTCGGCCCAGAGGGTTTCCAAGTTGTCCCACGAAGCGACCGGCGGCGCTTCGGATGCGTCGGCGACCGGGATCATCGGTGTGGAGGAAACGGTTGGCATAAGCGGATCAAAAACGGGTTAGCGTCGTTCGCTGACGCCCATCTTTTGCACGCCGGCGAGTTCAATTTGACGCATGACTTTCACGACGTGGTGAAGCGAACTGTCGCTGTCGCCACGCACCGAAACTTGCAGGCCGGGATAGACCGAACGTTGTTGCTTCAAAGTTTCTGTCAATTGTTCGGACGACATCGGAGTGCCGTCCAACATTAGCGAACCGTCGTTGCGAACTTCGACAATCCGTTGATCGGGTGTGCGGGCCATCGACTGCATGTCGGCAGAAGCCACATTGACTTGCACGCCACTGTCGCTCGCGTCCATCTTGCTGCTGACCATGAAAAAGATCACCAGCAGGAACACCACATCGATCATCGGTGTCAGGTTGATCGTGGCCTCTTCGGTTCCGCGATTGCGTTTCATCAGGCGGCCCGTCGTTTACGAGGAGCCTTGGCCGTGCCTGCGTTTTCAAGTCCTTCGGCGGAAATGCAATCGATCACTCGTTGGCAGAGTTTGTCGATTTCGCCGAGGTAGCCATCCGATTTGGCCCCGAAGTACATGTAAGCCAAGTACGCAGGAATCGCGACGCTGAGTCCGCCGGCGGTGGTCATGAGCGCGGTACTGATTCCCGAGGCCAGCAAATCGCTTTCGCCCGCACTGGGGTCAGCAATGGTTTCGAAGGCTTGGATCATTCCCAGGACGGTGCCGAGCAATCCGATCAGCGGTGTCACGTTGCTGATCGCATGAAAGACTCGCAGGAAACGACGCAGTGAATCGCCCACGCGATCGCCCGCATCGATCACAGCTTGTTCGATTTCCATCATCGGTCGGCCCCATCGACGGACCGCGGCATGAAAGACTTCTGCCACCGGGCAATCGAATTCGTCACAGATCGAAGTGGCTTCTTCATAGCTGAGTTGGCCGTCTTCGACGCATTCGGTGAATCGACGAACGAATGGTTTGGGGATCACGCGACTGCGACGCAGTGCGATCATGCGTTCCATCGACAGACCCAAGACAATCAGTGAGCAGACCGCCAATGGGATCATCAGCATGCCGCCTTCAGCGATCTTGCTGATGAATGCGGGTGGTTCCCAACTGGCTTCGGATCCATCGGCAGCTTCGCCTTCTCCCGCAAGTTGATCCGTCGCGGGGGCTTCTGGGATCGACATGCCACCCGCGTTGCCGCCGGGGGTGTTCGATGCGATTTGGGCGACCGGTTGGGAGGCACCAAATTGCCCCCCGCCAAAGGAGTTTTGAGTTCCGCCGGAGTTGTACGGGGTGTTGTAGTTGTTGCCGAACCCGTTGTTGCTTCGCGGTTGGTTGAAACCTTGGTTGCCGTAGTTTTGAGCGATGACGGCGCCATGCCAGTTCGACCAAATCGACAACCCAATCGTCAGCACGACGACCGGTAAAAATCGCGACGCGACCGCGAGCGTTGGACGCACCCGGTTGGCGTTGGGACGAGTCTCGTTTCGATGTGAATTCATCGTCGAAGTGGGGATTCAGAGGAGGCGTCCGGTGACAACGCGGCCAATCGGCGGCGGGCTCCGGTCGCATGTTGGCTGTTCGCAAAGCGACGCACCAAAGTGGAATAGCAGACGGCGGCTTCGCGTGTCCGCCCCAATTGTTCAAAGGATTTGCCGGCTTGCACCAGGGCCGCGGCGGTCCATTGGCCTTCGCCACCGATGCCTTCGACCAATCGGTAGGCATCGATCGCTTCGCCAAAACGTTCTTGCATGTAGTAGGTTTCGCCAATCATCCATTGAGCTCGGCCGCGAGCGTCTTCGTCGGCTGACCCGAGTCTCACGACGCTTTCGAGCAGCGAACGCCCGCGGTCAAAATTCAATTGGCGAATTTCCACGTCAGCGGCCAGCAAGTTCACCAAGGCCGACTGAGGCGAGGTGGGGGAGATGGCTGCACGAGCGGCGGCGAGTCGCTGGGCGGCTTCGGTGATCGACCCGGATGAGGAGGCGGTTTCGGCCAGGCGAAGCAGGGTGGGGAAGTCCTCCGCCCCACCTTCGTCGACGATGCGTTGCCACCATTTCAGCGACGACTTGGCATCGCCGGTTTGCAACAGGGCTTCTGCGAAGAGACGTTCGACGTGCAAGTTGCGTCCGCGAAGTTGGGACGTTTGTTCGTTTCCATCCAAGTACGCTTCTTCGTCTTTGGCGGCCATCGCGAGAATGGACCAGTTCGAGCTTCGGCCCGCCCAGCGGCAAGCCGATTCGCGAACACCGGCCGTGATGACGGCTTCGGCGTCTTGGTCCGATTGCGGGCTGCTGGCGGCGACGGGTGAGATCCAACGCACTGCGATTCGTTGCGCGGCTGCATCTTGGTCGTTGCGAGTCAGGTGTTCGAGGATCGCGGCGGTCGTGTCGCCCGATTCGTCGCGGGTCGCGATCGCATTGGCAAACGCTTGCTCCGCATCGGCGTGCACTTGTTCGGCGGACACCAACAACCCAATGGCGGAAGGTTTCAGCATCGATGTGAATTGGGGCGAGGCAACGAGTCGATCAGCGTGCTGGATCAAATGCTCTGCCAGTGGACCGTCGCACGGTTCCAGTGGATGGTTGTTGCAGTGCGAGACAATGGCTTGCAGGCAGGCCCCCGAATCCGGATGTTGAGAGAGCAATTGCTGCAGTGTTTGATCCGCTGCGTCGGATTTTCCGGTCCGAAATTGACAGGACATCTTCATCAGCAACGCGGATGGCACATCCGCGTGGTCCGCATGGTGCTGCAAGAACTGGTCGATGGCAGTCAAGGCAGCCAGGTCGTCTTCGCCCGACATGGCGGTGCACCAAGCCAGTCCCAATCGGGCGGTGGCCAGTTGAGGGCTGTCGCCGCTTTCGATGACCATTTGATAGGTCGATTGTGCTTGGTCGAGATGGCCTTCGTCCAGCAATCCCGAGGCGACGGTCATGCAGGTCCCCGTCCATTCCGGGGTGGTCACGCCGAACTGGTGGACTTCGTTGAGCCAGCGGTGTGCGTCCATGTGCCGGCTGGAACGAGACAGGCCGTTGGCGGCGCTCAGCAACAAATTGGCGGCTTGATCCGCGGTCAGCGCATCAGGGTCGTTTTCTTTCAGACGCATCACGGCGTAGGCGGCCATGTCGTGCACGTCCGCTGCACTTTCGACTTGGTTGCCGGTGGCGTCCAAGCGGCGAGCCAATTGAACCAACGCGGCGATGGATCGAATCGAGGAACTCTCGTTGGCGGCGATGGTGCGCGCCGTGGAAAGCGCTTCTTCCCAATCGGCACCGTGCGTTTGTTGCAAAAGCAGGCCTGTGGCGGAGGCCAGTTTGGACTCATCAGCGAGGGCGAACGAGGGCACCAACAACGCGCTCAAGATCACCAACGCACCCAGCCGTTTCCAGCGAGACGCCCTTGGAAAGGGACGTGACGTGTTTCGGAGGAAGAGAAGGTTCGACTGATTGTGAGTCACAGTCATGGCTGAATCGAAAGATCGAGAGGAGGGATTCAGAGAGCCGTCTTGGATGAAGATCGGGCGAGGCTCCAGAAGTCCGGTGACTTTGGAGACTCGCCCGTTCAGAGATTCTGCTTCGTTCAAGCCGCGGCGCGGTTGGCTTGTTGGAAGTACGACGCCACCGACTCGACAACGCGAATTTGTTCCGCTTCGGTCAACGATGGGAAGATCGGCAGGTTCAGCACTTCCGCGCTGGCCGCTTCGGTGTGTTTCAATCCGTCGTGGCGGAAAGGGACGTCTTGGAAGCATTCTTGGTGATGCATCGGCACCGGATAGTAGATCTCGGATCCGATACTGCGCTCCGATAAATGAGCTCGCAAAGCATCTCGACGGCCGCCGGGAACTCGCAGGGTGTACTGGTTCCAAACGTGGCGAGCGTGGGGGTCGTGGTAGGGCGTGACCAACTGGTCATCGCTCACCAAACCGGCTTCCGTTAGCAAACGGGTGTAGCGATTGGCGTTGATTGTGCGGGCTTCCACGGCGGCATCGAGATGACGCAGTTTGACGCGAAGGACGGCGGCTTGGAACGTGTCCAAGCGGCTGTTGATGCCGACGACTTGGTGGTAATAACGCGGACGCATGCCGTGACCTGCGAACAATCGCAGACGATCGGCAAACCCGGCGTCCGTTGCGGTCAGAATTCCGCCGTCACCCATCCCGCCAAGGTTTTTGGTGGGGTAGAAGCTGAAGCAACCAACGGTCCCCCAGTTGCCGGCAGGCCGGTCCTTGTAGGCGGCACCGATGGCTTGAGCGGCATCTTCCACGACGGGAATCTTGTGCTCGGCCGCGATTTCGCAGATCCGATCGATTTGGGCACACTGACCGAACAAGTGAACCGGAATAATCGCGGCTGTTTTTTCGGTGATCAACGACGCGATTGATTCTGGATCGACGTTGTAGGTATCGGGTAGAATGTCAGCAAAGACCGGCGTCGCACCCAGTCGGGTGATGCAGCTGACCGACGCGAAAAACGTGAAGCTGGGCACGATGACTTCGTCGCCCGGTTGAATGTCCAGGGCCATCAACGCCAGCAATAAAGCGTCGCTTCCGGAGGCACATCCGACCGCGTTGGGCGTTTGAGTGTAAGCTGCCACTTCGTTTTCCAACTCGGTGACATCCGGGCCAAACAGGAAACGGCCGCTGTCGAGCACTTCGGTCAACGCTTCGAGAAACTCGTCGCGGAGCGGGGCGTTGTCGCGATTGACATCCAGCAGAGGGACGCCGGGGGTACCAGCAGTCATGGCGAGACTCTTCCGTGAAATTGATGCGGGATAGTCGAAAGTCCATTTTCGACCGTGTCGACGCACTGACGCGTTGAAACACTTCTGCTTCAATACGGTGCTCCCACATCAAACGTCAAGACCGACCCACCGACGACGCACTCCAAGAATCTCCCCACAATTTCACGAAAACCACATGGCGAAGAACAAAAAAGCCAGAATCCCACACAAATTTCTGCCCTGGATAACAATCCGGAAACAATACAGTTTGACGCACGCCGAGGTCCAAATGGCTCGGGAATTGGGGCTGGAACCACGCCGATTTCCTAGCTACTCGAATATCAAGGACCAGCCTTGGAAAAAGCCCCTGAAGGAATTCATCGCCGAGTTGTATTTGAAGCAAACCGGCCGGGAGCAACCTGAAACGGTGCATTCGATGGAGGACTTGGCCGCTCAGCATGTCGCGCGTCGATTGGCCAAAAAACAAGAGAAACAAGAGCGATTGGCCGCGGAAAAGTTCGCGGGCGACGATTCCGAATCGGTTTGGCCGAGCTCGGAACCCGAAGCAACCATTCAGGCCGCAGGCGAGCCGGGTCCGGCTCCCGTGGCCGAAACCAACCCCGATCCGGTGGGCGAACCGGTTGCCGAAGTTTCACCTTGGGAGGCGAAGCCAGAGCTTTCTGTGTTCGATCCTGAGTCGGAAGCAGTATCCGAGCCCGAGGCGCCCGTCGTGGAAGCGGCGACCCCTGAAGCTGAGCGAGAAGCTCAACCGGTCGCTGAAGTGCCGGTTGCTGAAGTGCCGGTTGCTGAAGTGCCGGTTGCTGAAGTGCCGGCAGATGTGCTTCCAGCCGCCCCGGAACCGCCGGCCGTGCCGGAACCCGCATCCGTGCCGGAACCCGCATCCGAGCCGGCACCTGCAGTCGAGCCCGAACCAGCCGCTGAGCCTGAATCCGCAATCGAGCCCGAGTCGCCCGCTGCACCCGCACCGGCGGAGGAAGTCCCTGCGGCTCCACTCAGCCCTTGGGAGGCCGCGCGAGCCCGAATGAAAGCCAAATCGGCGGCGAAACCCAGCGATCCGGATTTGACATCGGGCCCCCCCACGACTTAGCTTGAACGTTCGCAAACTGCGTCCATTCGCCGCTCGACGATTTTCGGCGGCGATCCGTTTCCTTTGATTGGAAAGAGTCAAACGATGGCTAAACGTTGGATCTCAGCTCTGGCTGTCCTGTTGGTCGCCGCCACCACCGTGGTCGCCGCCGATGTTGCCGAGAAAGCGGTGGACCTGAAAGACGTCAAATGCGTCGTCGCACCTCGCGACGCCCAGGCCAGCAAATCGGCGGAGTACAAAGAAGGCAAGGTGTTCTTCTGTTGCAACGGCTGTGCAGGCAAGTTCGCCAAGACGCCCGAGACGTTTTCAACTCAGGCCAACCGTCAAC
The DNA here is from genome assembly GCF_001027925.1 of Rhodopirellula islandica. Classification (NCBI taxonomy): domain Bacteria; kingdom Pseudomonadati; phylum Planctomycetota; class Planctomycetia; order Pirellulales; family Pirellulaceae; genus Rhodopirellula; species Rhodopirellula islandica. Next base: position 93,771 of record NZ_LECT01000025.1, read on the forward strand.
TGGTGCAAACCAAGCAGTACGAACAGAAAGCCTGCCCCTTCAGTGGCGGCGACCTGAACGCCGAAACACTCATCACGGTTGACGGTGCCAAAGTCGCTTTCTGCTGCAACAATTGCAAAGGCAAAGTCGAAAGCACCGAAGACAAGAAGCAAGCTGAGTTGGTTTTCAACGACAAAGCGTTCAGCAAAGGTTTCCAAAAGAAAGCCGAAAAGACCGACGATTGATACAACGTCGCATCAATCCAAACAACGAAACCCAGTTGGAATTCCCAACTGGGTTTTTTCGTAGCGACGGTTCTTTCCTGTCACCTGCTCCGCAAATGCGGTTTCGCCGACTGATCCGAATCGCGAGAGAGGGTGCGTGTATTGGCGGATTCAACATGTTGGAAGATTGAAGTTGAGTTCTGGACAACGGGTGAGTCTCAGCGTTCCCGCGTCTCACCGCCTCTGCGTCAAAACCAAATCGCCTCCGCGCCGTCCCTCTGGACCCGCCCGCATTCCCCGCCAACCGTTGAGGGTGCCGGGAGCATACGCCCACCTTCGAGGCTTCATGCCTTCGGCAAAGGCTGACCTTGGGGTGAAACCCCAAGGCTTTCGGCTGCCGTCGCTCCGTGACTGGTTGTGCGTGTTGGGGTGGGAGCCAACAACCGCGGAGCGGCGGCAGACGTGAATCTTCAGAAGGTGCCTGGCACCTTTCGGAGCTGTGGGAACTCCCGAGAGCCTGGACTGCGGTCGCTGCTGCGCGTTGCCGGTTGACAGCAGGACGCCCACCTTTGAAAGACGCACCCGTCGCAGATGCGCCACAAGCCCAACGGGCGGATCCTACTCTAGCCCAGGGCAACGCCTGGGCTGATAAAAATGTTGGCAGGATGGTAAGTGTGCGAACCGAATGCAACTCATTGAAAAAGTTAAATTGACAATTGAAAAATGCAAATTGATGCGATTTTATCCACGCATTCCGGCATTTTACAATTGTCAATTTGCACTTTAACTTTTTCAATAGCGACAAACGCCGTATGAATACCATTCGTCGGAAACCGCCCAAACCGCCTGGTTGATTTCATCTTCATCAGCCCAGGGCAACGCCCTGGTTTTATGCCGCCTTCTGCAAGCTGCAGGGAAGTCGCGATCAAGGCGTGGATTCGGCAGGGATGCCGGTTCGGTTAGCGCGTGGGCTTCACGGCATCCTTCGGCAACCATTTCGCCAGCTCGTCCTTGACGATTTGGAGCTCCGGTTTGCCAGCCAAATTCTCGTACTCGTACGGGTCGTTTTGGCTGTCGTACAGTTCCTCGTCCCCGTTGGCGTATCGGATGTAGCGATACCGTTCGCTTCGCACCGCGTGATTCTCGTACCCGTGCGTCGTGATCGCGGGAACATTCCACTCGGAGGTCGGGTTCTCCAGCAACGATGTGATCTCACGACCTTCCACGTGATCCGGGATGGGAAGGCCTGCCAATTGGCACAGCGTTGGATAGACCGACATCAAATCGACGGTTCGTTCGCAAAGCGTTCCGGGAGACGTCATTCCAGGCACGACCCAGATCATCGGGGTTCGCGTTGGTTCTTCCCACAGAGCGAACTTGCGCCAGTGTTGTTTTTCGCCGAGCGACCAACCGTGGTCGGTCCACAGGACCAGGATCGTGTTGTCCTTTTGCGGGCTGCTTTCATACGCATCAAGCAACCGGCCTAGGTTCATGTCGGTGTAGGCACAGGTCGCAAGGTAGGACTGGATCGCAGCCTTCCAGCGGCCAGATTCCAAGAATTTCTTATGGTCTTTGTCGGCACCAGCCATCCGCAGACCGGCTGGGGGCAAATCATCCAGGTCGTTTTCGCGGTGGGGCGGCAGCTGAATCGAATCCAGAGGAAACGCGTCGTAGTACTTTCTGGGAGCAACAAAGGGTAAATGGGGTTTGTACAAACCGCAGGCGATGAAGAATGGTTGGTCGGATCCCTCATTCAATCGATCAATGCAATAGTTCGTGGTGTGCCAATCGATCAGGTCCTCATCCTGCAGGTCGGGATGGACTTTGTCATTGTGAAATCCATCCATCTTTTGAACACCGGGACCGTTCGAAGACAAACCTTTTTTGGACATGTAAGCGGTCCATTCGGAGGGATGGTAGTCCATCGAATGATAAATCTTACCCGCACCAAAAACGTTGTATCCCGCTTTCAGGAATTGAGCGGACAGGCCATCGCCCGCGGGTTGGTACGTCTTCCACTGGTCGCCATTCTTGTAGCAACCGGTTGTCCAAGGGCGACGCCCACCCATCAACGCACATCGAGATGGTTCACAAGCGGGAACGGCACAGTAGGCGTTGGTGAACGCCACGCCCATCTTGGCCAGTCGATCAAAGTTGGGCGTTTGAGCTTGAGGATTCCGCCCCATGAACGTCAACCAATGATTGAGGTCATCGACGGCGACCATCAAGACATTGGGGGGCTTCTTCGTCTCGTTCTGGGCAGAGACGGCGCTGCTTGCTTGCCAAACAAGCAGAAAAACCAGAGTTGGAAGGACACGAGACATTGGAAGACCTCTCCTCGGATGGGGATTTTGACGGGTGGAATGTGATCCCGGAAGTCGTCGGTTTGATGAGTGACTCATATGAGCGTGCTCGTCTACGTAGGCCGGATGAAGGAGGCTTTGCGACGCCCATCCGGCAATGACTTGCCTGGCAACGCCCGCTCATCTGCCGGAGCAGCGCCGAAGCGGCTTGATCCGGCCTACTTGGGAAATCGATCCCTCGTGAAATCGATTTCCTAAGGAAAGCCTCGCAAATACGACGTCTGTTGACTCTCTGTTTTCAGCGGCTCAGCAAAAGCCGCCCTGGGAGGAACCGAAAGGCTCGCGCCCTTCCGCGACCTCATTCGTTGTTCAAGCGACGCTAAACCAACACTTCGGCGCGAATCTTGGTGAGCAGTTCGATTGCGTCTCCGATCTCTGCCTTTTGACGCGTGGGGTCCTCCGGAATTTCGCGTTCGATCGTCAGGGGGCCGGCGTATCCAATTTCTCGAAGCGTCTGCAGGTAGGTTTCCATGCCGACGTCGCCTTGTCCCAGGGGGACTTCGCGTCCAAACGTGACGCCAGGCTGATCGCTCCACAGGCCGTCTTTGCAGTGAACGCTGCGGACATGGGAGCCCACTTTTCGAAGGGCTTCGATGGGGTCGCCGGATCCGTACAGAATCATGTTGGCGGGATCGAAGTTGATTTTCAGGTTGTCGCGTTCGACCGAGTCGATGAACGTCAGCAGTCCGTCCGCGGTTTCCTGACCGGTTTCCAGGTGCAGAAACTGTTCGTTGGATCGGCAGTGGTCGCACAGTTGCTGGGTGACTTCGACGATGCCTTCGTAGTCTTCATCGGATGGATCATGCGGAACAAATCCCACATGCAACGCCACGCAGTCAACGCCCAGCAAGCGAGCGAAGTCGCTGATTTCCATCATCTCTTTCAAGCGTGATTGGCGTGTCGCGGGTGGAACCAGACCGACGGTTTTGATCACGGTTGGAATGTCGGCGTAGCTTTCGCCCTCGAACCCACCGAAGACGGCGGTGCACTGGACGCCGTATTCATCCAACTGGGCTTTGAATTGTTGAGCGGCTTCGGCGGTTCGGTTGCCAGCGTGTGGGGCGTGCAGCTGAATCGTTGGCACTCCCAGTTCACGAATGACTGGCCAAGCGACTCCCAGTCCCGCGTCGATGGAAGCAAATACACCAAGGGGCCATGAAGACATAAAACGGTCCTTTCAGAGAGTAGGTCGAAGAAGTGTGAGGCGGGACGCGGAAGGGACTGCGTCTGCCGAGCCGTTCTCAGCCGAGCAGCACGCGAGCGACGTTGATGTAGATCACGATGCCTAAGATATCAACTATTCCGGCCACAAAGGGGTTGCTCATCAGAGCGGGGTCCAAACCCATTCGTTTGAATAAGATTGGCAGCGTGACACCGCACATGCAGCCGCAGAAGATGACTGACAACAGCGTGCAGGGAATCACGAGGGCTGCCCAGGCGGTCGGGGCAATTGCCAGAGCAACCAAAAAGCCGATCAGCGAGAGGAAGCTGCCCAGGAGCAACGAAACAACGAATTCCCGCGAAAGCACTCGCGGTAGATCGCTGTTCTTGACTTCGCCACCGGTCATCGCGGTGATGACCAAGGTTGCCGATTGGCTGCCCGAGTTGCCACCGGCGCTGATGATCAGCGGGATGAACCAAACCAGCCACGCGAAGGAATTCAGTTCATCCTCGTAGGCCCGCAGGGCAAATGCGGTCAGCAACGCGGCGAAGAATAGGATCGTCAACCAAATGCCGCGTTTGTACGACAGCTTGATCAACCCGATTCGCAGGAAGTCATCTTCCAGCGGTGCGACAGCGGCGATGCGCTGGGCATCTTCGGTCAATTCTTCTCGCACAACATCGATGACATCGTCGTGAGTGATGATGCCCAGCAACTGACGTCCCGAATCAACCACGGGAATGGCCAGCAAGTTGAACCGTTCGACTTTATTCGCCACGGACTCTTGGTCTTCGCCGACGAGCGCGACGACGACGTCGGTTTCCATCAAATCGCCCAGCGTTTTGGTGGTGTTGCTGATCGCGGAAACCAGTTGCCGAGCCGACACGATGCCGCGCAGCAAGTTGTTGTCGTCGACGACGTACAGGTAGTAAATCGTTTCCAAGTCGCTGGCTTGGCGACTGAGTTCTTCGAGCGCTTCGCGAGCGGTGAAGCGTTCGGCCAACTTGGCCACGTCGGTCGTCATCAACGAGCCAGCGGTGCCCTCGACATACGAACGCAATCGTTCGATGTCACGGCGATCGATCACCGGCAACAGCGGCAGGATCTTTTCGACCGTTGCCGTTGGCAAAGCGTGAATCAGGTCGACGCGGTCATCGGGTGGAATTTCCTCGATCAACTCGGCGGCTTGATCGGCCGGCTCCCGAGTCAACATGTTCAGCTTTCGGTCCTCTTCGAAGTAACCGAAAATCTCGGCTCGCCGGTAGGGTTCGGCGTGTTGCAACACCGCCCAGACCTCGGCGTCTTCCAGCCCTTCCATGAACTCGGCCGTGCGGCCAGGGTTCAGAGTCACGCAGAACTCCCGCAGGTCAGTCTCCTGACCGAGTTGCAGCATTTCGCGAAGTTCGGGCAGGAAGAGCGTGTTGACCATCTGGACCTCGAGAGACTGAATTCATCGAATCCGGTTGCGTCGGAACTGTTCCGAGCGTTGATTCCTCCCAGCAACCACGTTGCCGAATGAGGGGTCGTCAGTTGTTGACGCGTTCGACGTATTCGTTGTTGATGGTGTTGATCTTGATCACGTTGCCTTCTTTGATAAATCCAGGCACGTTGAACTCAGCACCGGTTTCGACGAGCGCGGGCTTGGTGACGTTGGTGGCCGTGTCGCCCTTGGTTCCGGGGCCACACTCAGTGACTTCCAGGTGCACGTGCTGAGGAGGCTCGACCACGATCGCGGCGCCGTTGTAAAGCGTCATCGAGCACTCGGTGCCGTCCTTGAGGTACTTCCAAATGTCGCCGGCGACGTCGTTGGGGACTTCGTATTGCTCAAAGGTGGTGCCGTCCATGAACACGTAGTCTTGGCCTTGGCGATACAAAAATTGCACCGTGGTTGTTTCCACGTCGGCGGCTTCGAGCGAGTCGCCGCCTTTGTACGTCCGGTCCAGCGAGGTGCCGCGAATCAAGTTTTTCATCTTGCACTTGTACATCGCGTTGCCCTTGCCGGGTTTGACGAAGTTCATTTCGGTTATCAAATAAGGTTCGCCGTCGATTTGAACCTTCAGTCCTTTGCGAAAATCGCTGGTGTTGTACGTTGCCACGGTGGGCTCCACTATCAATCGGAAAAGCCAAACGGAAAATAATCAGTGAACCGAGTCCTGGGAGGAAACGTTCGTGGGGGCAGTTTAGCGGCCAAAACCGAATTTGTCCCGGTGGGGGAACCGCCTCAAAACCAAGGTTCCGACGATGTTTCTGTGCAAAAAAGCGATGAGTTGAAACGAGAGTCCTTGCAAACCAAAGCACAACCCGAAACCGCGAATTGGCGTGGCTCGATGAAGCGGGCCCTTCGCTCGGTGGGGGAATTGCGCCAACACCTGAATTTGGACCCTCCAGCGGGTGTTCTCGACAACTCGCAGGTCGCCGAAGACCACGGTTTTCCCGTGTTTGTGCCGCTGGAATTTGCTTCGCGAATGAAGCCCGGCGACCCCAACGACCCGCTGTTGCGGCAAGTGTTGCCTGTGCCCAAGGAAGCCGTCTCGCCCGAGGGTTTCAGCAGTGATCCGGTGGGCGATTTGCACGCCGCCGTTGCACCGGGGTTGCTGCACAAATACCACGGTCGTGCACTCGCGATCACAACGGGCGCCTGCGGCATTCACTGTCGATATTGCTTTCGTCGCGAATTTCCGTACAGCGAAAACAGCAGTCGCGGCGACCACCTCGAGTTGGCCCTGAAATACCTGCGGGAGCAGGATTCGATCGAAGAGGTTCTGCTCAGCGGGGGCGATCCGCTAACGCTGACCGATGATTCGGTGGCCGATTTGATGCAGCAAATCGAGGCGATTCCGCACGTCCGCCGGTTGCGCTGGCACACGCGGATGCCGATTGTGATCCCGTCCCGAGTGACGAATGCATGGATCGAACGAATGCGATCCTCTCGATTGACTTCGTGGGTGGTCGTTCATTGCAATCATCCGGCCGAACTGGATGCCGAAACAGGCGCGGCGCTGATGCGATTGGTCGACGCGGGGGTTCCGGTTTTGAACCAAGCCGTCTTGTTGCGAGGCGTCAACGACGACGCGGAGGTGCTGGAATCGTTGTGCCGGAGGCTGATTGATTTGCGAGTGATGCCGTATTACTTGCACCAACTGGACAAAGTTCGTGGGGCGGCTCACTTCGAAGTCGACCAGGATCGTGGTCGCGCGCTGATCCGTGAGTTAGAATCGCGTCTGCCCGGTTTCGCCGTTCCCCGATTTGTGTGCGAGCAAGCCGGTCAAGCATCCAAGACACGGCTTTGATGGGAGTTCGTTCCGGTGAGGCAAAGCCAGGACGTGCCATTCGTGTTTCTGGGTTGATCGCCACTCATCGAGAATTGCATTGAACAAGCCGATCGCTGATTCGCCGATTTCCTCTGCCGCGACCTCCGGCAGTGTTTCCAATCCGGTGTCAGCATGGCTGCAAGCGTCGTTTGCGTCGGTCGTCAACGCCTTGCATTTCAATCCCGTCGCAGCGTTCCGTAACAACCCGGTCCTGCAACGAGAGTTGCTGGTCAATTTGCGAACGAACCGATCGTTCCTGCTGTTGCTGGTTTACCAAGTGGTGTTGGCCGCGGTCACCTTGGTGGCTTGGCCTGACGACGAGCGATTGGATCTCAGCCAGGACCCGCCCTCGGCGCGTCGTTTGGTCGATTTGTTTTTCCTTGGCCAATACGTGATTGCATCGTTGATGGCCCCCAGTTTCGCGGCGGGGACCATTTCCGGTGAGAAGGAACGGCAAACCTATGAGATGTTGCTGGCCAGCCCATTGAAGCCGAGTGCGATCGTGCTGGGCAAATTGGTCGCCGCACTGACCCATTTGGCGCTGCTGATTGTCGCGTCGCTGCCCATCATCGTGCTGTTCTTGCCGCTCGGTGGAGTCAGCGTCTACGAGGTCGCGGCGGCCTATCTGGGGCTGTTCATCTCGGTGGTGCTGTTTGGCGCGATCGGGGTGTTTTGCAGCAGCTACTTTTCACGGACCAGCAATTCGTTGGTGGTCAGCTACTTGCTGATTCTGCCGTTGGTGATCGGTGGCGTGTTGATGTGGCAGATGCTGGCCGGGGATGGTTTGTTGCGGCTCAAAGTGGTCGTGTTGGTGGTGCCCGCGTTTGCCCTGGCGGCCGTTACGCTGATGTGTGCCGCGGCGGCTTCCCGGATGCTGTATCCGCCGGACGTGGGCAGCGAAGGCAAGGAGGTCGTGGACCTGGAACAAGAAGCGGCGGAAGCCGTTGGGTTGGTGATTCAGCCCGATCAATTCCCCGATCGGTTGTTCGCACCGCCACGACGAGAAACGTTGATGGCCGATGGTGCCAACCCGGTTTATGACAAAGAGATTCACGGTGAGATCTTCAGCCAGGGCACGTTGATGCTGCGGTTGGTGATTCAGATCAGCATCTTGCTCGCGATCCCGTTGATGGGAGCACTGTTGTTTTGGCAAACCCCGCACGCCCCATGGTTCGCGGTCTATGTGATCGTGTTCAACATGTTGGTTGGTCCGGTGTTTCTGGCCGGGACGATGACCAGCGAACGTGAGCGGCAGACGTTGGATCTGTTGATCACAACCACGTTGTCGCCTTGGAAGATCTTTTGGGGCAAGTTCATCGTCGGCTTTCGGGTCGCGTTTGTACTGACCAGTTTCCTGGTTTGGCCGATGCTGCTGGGCGTGGGGCTGAACACGGATTTTTATTCCAGTTGGCCGTTGATCGTTGGTATGTTTGCGATCCCCGTTGTGGTCAGCATCGTCAACGCAGTGATCGCGATGACCGCCTCGCTGTATCAAGAACGCACGTCGATGGCCTTGATGACCACCTACCTGGCCTTGATCGTGTTGTACGTGGTTCCGCCGGGCGCTCGGGTGTTGGCGTCGACGCTGGGGCTGTCATCAACTGTTCAGCAGTGGATTGAATGGACGGGGGTGGCCAGTCCCTTCTCCGCTTTGTTTTCGCTGCCGATCGGACCGCTCTTGATGCGTGGAGATTCGTCTTACGCGGGGCAACCGGTGTTGGTGATCGGGTACTTCGTCTGCAGTTTGCTGATCATTGCGTTGGCGGCCTGCCTGATCGCCTGGAAGCTGCGCCCGAAGCATTAAGCAGGTCGGCTGGAATGATCGGGCACAACCATGTGAGCCATTTGGGCGTTGGCCCCGGTTGCGAAATGTTTGCTATTAACGATCTGATAGCGAATGCAATTTTTCTTCCGGCTTCTATCTTTCTTCATCCCGGTAGGAATTTCAGATGGTAGCCGGGGGTCGCTGCGTGGGACGTTCGAAAAACAAATGGTGGCTGGCGTCTGGGTTTCGCCCCGGATGGGGCCGTCGTGGGAGTTGGGGGCGTCCCTCGCTCACGCTTCGGGTTGTGATGGGTGGTCTTGGCCGACTCGGACGGCAAGAGTGCCCGTCCTACATTCGTTGAAACGTCGTTGGCGACTGAGTCGACAAGCCGTCAACATTTGACGCTCTGATAGCGGATGCAAATTTTCTTCCGGCTACCATCTGTCATCCCGGTAGGGATGAAAACTTGCGCAAACGAACACGCTCCACAACACCGAATATTTAGCAGTCCAGCGTTAGCCCCGGTTGCGCGTGAAAACCGTGGCTAACGCCAACGGCTCACATACCCGACGACACCTGCGTACCTGTTTAGGAAGGGGACAGAGCCACAGGGAAGCGGGGACGCGGGTGAGGTTCGAAAACGCTTGTCTCGGATCGGTGTCGGACCTTGCGGCCAGCCCGCGAAAATGACAGTCTACCGGGCCCGCGATTTGCGATTGAAATCCGTCTCCCTTCACCTGTTGCAGCGATTTATGAGCCTCGTCACGACTCCATTCGGCCAAACCAAGGACGGGAAACCAGTCCAGAAAATCACGCTGACCAATTCACACGGCCATCGTGTCTCGGTGATGAACTGGGGAGCATCGTTGCTCGAAGTGGAAGTGCCCGATCGCGATGGCAAGTTGGCGAACGTCAACATGGTGTTTGACTCGCTCGACCGATACCTGGATTCACATCCCGGTTTCGGAAGTTCGATCGGTCGGTTTTGCAATCGCATAGGCTTCGGCAAATTTGACATCGACGGCGAGGCTTACCAGGTCACCGTCAATCACGGCCAGCACTGCTTGCATGGCGGCGAAGTCAATTTTTCACACAAGTGGTGGGATGCTGATCTGGTTTCCGGAAAAGACGCCCATGGCAATCCGGAGGTTGGTGTTCGGTACAGCTTGGTCAGCCCCGATGGCGACGAAGGTTTTCCTGGGGAGGTGACCGTGACGGCGGAGTATCGCTGGAACGACGCCAGCGAACTGACGATCGAGTTCACCGCGACGACGACCAAGCCAACGCATGTGAATTTGACCAACCACAGCTACTGGAATTTGGCTGGGATCTCACCTGGCGACGGTGGAGCCAGCTCCGTGCGTGACTACCTGATGTTGTTGCACTGCAACGAGACATTGGATGTCGATGACGATTTGATCCCGACCGGATCGACGTCCCCGGTCGAGGGCACACCCTTTGATTTCTTGCATCCCGAAACGATCGGCAAACGAATCGAGCAGTTGCCTGCGACGAAGGGTTATGACCATTGCTATGTTGTCGCGGGAGAGCCTGGCACGCTACGACCGGCAGCTCGCGTGGTTGATCCCAAGAGCGGACGAACGTTTGAGATTGAAACAACTCAACCAGGCATGCAGCTTTACACCGCCAACCACTTGGGCGGCAACGCCTCGTCGGCCGGGCACAAGTCCCACGAAGCGTTCTGCTTGGAAACCCAACACGCGCCCGACGCATGCAATCGCCCCGAATTCAAAAGCACGCTGCTGCGTCCCGGTGACACGCTGAAAGAAACGACGGTGCACCGATTTGGTGTGGAAGCTGGTTGATTGGTTTTGGGCATTGAAAAAGCTAAATTGAAAATTGTAAATTTGAAATTTGCTTTGTAGCCGGGGGTTGCTGCGTCGCAGCGCACCCCCGGAAACGAAAAGCTCACCCCGACCCTGGAAGGGTCGCAGAGTCTTCGACCCTCTCAGGGTCGGGGATTGTCGGGTGCTTGAATCCGGTGGTGTTCACTGCGTTCAAACCACCGGCTACCGTCTGCAATCCCTTCGGGATGAAACTTTCGCAAACCGACATCCTCTGAAACGCCCAAACGTTTCGCAATTCAGCATTGGCCTGGGCTGTGTTTGGGAACTGTGGCGACCGCCAAGCGGCTCACATACCCGAAGACTCCTTCGTGCGTGTTAACCGGGCCTAACGGCCGTCGGCTCACGTGGTCGGTGCGGTAGTCGAAACCTACGACGGCCATTTTTCAATTTGCAATTGTCAATTTTACTTTTGCAATGACTGCCGCAGGTATACCGACGTGGTGCTTACGCCGATCGCAATGTTCTTTTGCCACTGCATCGCCGGCTTGAACGAGTGCGTGTTAACCGGGCCTAACGGCCGTCGGCTCACATGGGCGATCTACTTCAGATGCTGCAGGATGAAATGGGTCATCATCGTCCGCAGGTGGTAGCGAGTGCCTTCGCCCTCGCTGACCGAGTGGGTTCGTCCGGGATACGCCATCATCTCGAACTGTTTGTTCTCCGCGATCAGGCGATTGATCAGGCGGGCTGACGAGGCGTAGTGCACGTTGTCATCAGCGGTCCCGTGAATCAGTAACAACGGGTCGGACAAACCGCTGGCATGTGTGATCGGTGACCCCTCCACGAACGCATCGCGGTTCTCGGTGACCAATCCCATGTAGCGTTCTTGGTAGATCGTGTCGTAATCCAGTTGGTCTGGCACGGGCGCAATCGCGATGCCCATCGAGTACAGTTCCGGGAATTGGAACAAACCGTTCAGTGTCGATGAACCACCACCACTCCATCCCCACAGACCCACGCGATCGGGATCTAGAGCTGGGAAGTGTTTCAGCATCGCTTGGGTGGCATGGGCTTGGTCTGAGATGGAAAGACGCCCGATCTTTTTGTAGATCGATTGCCGGAATGATTTCCCGCGAGGCGCGTTGGCGCCGCGGTTGTCGACACTCGCAACAGCGATTCCATGTTGTGTCAGCAGGCGATGCCACAGGTAAGTGGTGCCGCCGTATTGGTCCAAGACAGTCTGTCCCGCGGGCTCGCCGTAGACATGAACCAGCAGCGGCGTGCTCTTCGGGTCCAGGGTCTCGGTTGTTCCATCGTTGCCAACCGGCATCATGATCCACACATCCAGTTCCACCTCCTTGGAGGCCGGGTCATCGGTGAATTCACCGATGGGCAGTCGCACAAATTCCGTGTGAACCGGAGCGAGCTTCTCAAGGGCGTCTTCCAGCTTCTCGTTGTCGGAAATGGCTTTCAGTGGCTTGTAGGGATCGAGCTGAACGAGTCTTTGCACCGGGGCGGAGTTGAAGTCCGACCAAGACTCGACGGCGTATTGAGCGGTGGGGCTGAATGAATAGGAGTACGTGCCGCCTTCTTCCGGCGAGACGCGTTGCGGGGTCGTCTTGGGTTGGCCGGCCAGTCCTTGCTCGAGCGACACGCGGTACAGGGCCCGTTGAGAGGGCTGTTCAGGTGATGCGATGAAGTCGATTCGGCTGCCGTCTTTGGCCACAGCGGCGAGGGAAATCACATCCCAAGAGCCGCCGGTGACCGGCGTGATTCGCGATGGCAGGTTGGATTCTTCTTCCAGCGATTCTGGGACAGGGATTTCGATGGCTTCGATGTGTTGCCATCCCGAACGTTCCGATAGCCACAGCAGTCGCGGCGACGGATCGCTCGAGGCGCCGCTTTCAAAGACGGAACTGGGCAGCCAGTGCAGTTCTCTTAGGTGCCGCACCCAAGCGTCGCTGACTTCGGTGTGAATGTTGACGCAGTGTCCTGTTTCAACATCGCAGAGGAAGACGTGGTTTTGATTTTGTTTTCGGTTGAGTTGCTGGATCAGCAGACGCTTGTTCGCATGTTTGAATTCGCTGGGCAGCCAGTCCACCGCGGCGATGTAGTGCTCGCGAGGATCGCCGGGCAGGTCCAGCCACATCGTTTTTTGGGACGCTTTGTCCCACACTCCGACCCGGGCGGCAGAGTTGGTTTGTCCGACCTTGGGGTAGGCGAATTCAATCGCTTGGGCATAACGCTCGGACGTGTTGTCGATCATGGTTTGAATCGGAACATCGTTGCTGTCCAGTTCCCAGAATGCCAGTTTTTGAGCGTTGGGGCTGAACCGGAATCCATTTCGCAAGCCGAGTTCTTCTTCGTAGACCCAGTCAAATGTTCCGTGGATGAGTTTGGGATCGTCCGAGCCCGCAATCATTTGAACGTCACCTGACTGGCAATCTTCCAAGTACAGATCGTTGTCGCGAACGAAGGCGATGGATTTTCCATCGGGAGCGAACGTCGCAAACATGGTTTGAGCTTCGGGAGCGTCTTCGCCACCGACTTTTCGCCAGGCTGTGTCTGCCGCATCATCGCTCACGTCTCGCAGCCAGTAGTCACCACGGGTGTGCTGTCGCCAGACTCGCCGGGTGTTGTTGTAGACGAGCAAGTAACGTCCGTCGTCCGAAAGCGTCCACTGGCTGATTTCGATCGGTTTGGGTTCGCTGGGGGACGCGTCATCCTCGTTGGATTCTGGATCGGCTGGCTCGGCAGGCAGCAAAAACGTTTCGCGAGGAACGGCGGTGGTCGCTTCCAAATCGGGAATGGAGAGCTGGTTCAGTGCCGGCCCTTCTTTGCCGGGCTGGCGTTCCCACAGGATGTCTTCGGTGTTGTCCCAGGTCAGCGTGCGCGATTTGGATCGGAAGTCGGATGTCTTGAAAAGCCGACGGAGCGAAAGGACCGCTGGATCTTTCTTGGGCGGTGCTGGAGGGGCCTGAGTTTGCTCGGTCGAATCCGCCATCGCAGGCGAGATTGTGTTGGGGAGATGACCGAAGAAGCCGGCGGTCAGAGCAAGCGTGGCGGTCAGGACAATACGTCGGCGGACGAGCATGCAACACCTTTGTGGTCGGGAGAGAAGGCATTCAGTTTGCCTTGTCCCACTCGCCGTTTCCAGTGTTTGCAAAAGAAACCGAAGCAGCGGAAGAAACCAAGCCAGCAATCGCCCCCGAAGGTTGGACGCATGAAGCCTCGTATTGCTTTGCAACGCGGAAGGCCTGCAAAGAACGCCAAAGGAATCACAGAGCGCACAGAGCAACCTTCGAGCCTGCCAACATTCATCGATCAAGTTCGATGCTTGTTTTGTGAGTTCTGTGTCTCGGTGGCAAACTCCGCCGACGTTCGTGGACGACTAAGCAGGTACGCAGGTGTCATCGGGTATGTGAGCCGTTGGCGTTCGCCACGGTTTTCACTCGCAACCGGGGCGAATGCCCAATCGGCTCGCAGAGTGAACCCCAATCATTCCTGCCCACCTGCTTCAGAGCGGGGCGATTGCAAATTGGCAATTGGTGGTGACGTGTTTGGCACCACCTGTGGTCCTGTGGCCCTGTGGTCCTGAGCCACTTTCTCACTTCCGATCACTTCCGTTTTGGTTTGTAGATCTCGGTGGCGGTTCCAAAGTGGACTTCACCGGCGTTCATCAACGTTTCGCTGAGCGTTGGGTGGGGGTGAACGGTCTCGGTGATGTCAGTGACTTCGCAGCCCATTTCGATGGCCAGCACGGCTTCGGCGATCAGTTCGCCGGCTCCGGTGCCGACGATGCCGCAGCCCAGCACGCGATGGGTTTCCGGGTCGACCAACCACTTGGTCAAGCCGTTGGTCACGCCAATGGCTTGAGCACGACCGCTGGCGGCCCAAGGGTAAACCTCGACGTCGACCTTGCGGCCGGCGGCTTTGGCTTCGCCTTCGGTCAGGCCGGCCCAAGCGATTTCGGGATCGGTGAACACGACGGCTGGGATGGCCGCCTTGTCGAAGGCGACGTTCTTGCCAGCCAGCACTTCTGCGGCGACGCGGCCTTCATGGGTGGCTTTGTGGGCCAGCATGGGGTCACCGGCGACATCGCCAATGGCCATGATGTTGGGGTCAGCGGTGCGTTGTTGTTCATCGCAAACGATGAAGCCACGTTCGTTGACTTCGACTTGCGTGTTTTCCAAACCGAGCCCGCGGGTGACGGGACGACGTCCGATGCTGATCAGGACTCGGTCGTAGGATTCGGTGCCGAACTTGCTGGGACCTTCGAAGCTGACCACAACCTTGTCACCGTCTTCGGCCAGCGATCCGACCTTGGTGTTCAGGAACACGCGGCCGTCGCACATCTTGTCGATCTTCTTCGCCAGCGGTTTGACCAGGTCGCGGTCGGCACCGGGAAGCAGCGATTCGCCCAGTTCAACGACGCTGACCTTGGAACCCAGGTGAGCGTAGACGGTGCCCATTTCGAGGCCGATGTAACCGCCACCGACGACCAGCAGGTTTTCAGGGATGTCTTTGAGTGCCAGTGCACCGGTGCTGTCCATGACTCGGTCGCTGCCGATGTCAAAGGCGGGGGGCATGGCGGGAACACTGCCCGTGGCAATGATGCACTTGTCGAAGGTCAGGCGTCCGCCTTCGGGGATCGATTTGTGATCACCTTCGAGTTGCAGTTCGTTGGAGCTGACGAACGAACCGCGAGCTTGGATGACGGTGACGTTGCGGCGTTTGGCCAGCCCGCCGAGTCCGCCGGTCAGGTTGTCGATGACTTTGTCTTTGCGAGCCCGGACGACATCGACGTCGATCTTGGGTGCGCCGGAGTACTCGATGCCCCACTCGGCTTTCAGGTCTTCGACTTCACTGATGACCTTGGCCACGTGAAGCAATGCTTTGCTGGGGATGCAGCCCCGGATCAGGCAGGTGCCGCCGAGGCGAGGTTCCGCTTCGACGATTGTGACTTCCATTCCTTCGTCAGCAGCCAAGAAAGCCGCCGCGTATCCACCGGGGCCACCACCGAGAACGACAACCGGAGCGTGCATGATTGAAACCAGAGCAAAAAAGAGACGAGTGCGGGAAAGGAAACGGCCGCGTGAAGAACACGCGGCCGATGAGTAGCAATCCGTTGTTGACCCGCGTTAGCGAGACAAGAATTCGACGACGCTGTTAGCGTCGACGGGCAGGCTGATGTCAACCGCGCCTGGCAGAGACAGGACAGTCGCTCGCAGCGTTTCGCTGTCGAACGAGACCCAGTCCAGTCCGTCTGGTGGCGAGTTGGCGATCACGCCACGGTACAGATTCTTCAGGTTTTCGCGACCGCGAACTTCGATCAAGTCGCCAGCGCGAAGCATGTAGCCGGGCTTGGTGACCTTCACGCCGTTGACGCAGAAGTGACCGTGTGTGATGCCCTGACGAGCTTGGGGGCGAGTCTTGGTGAAACCGACGCGACGGACAACGTTGTCCAAGCGACGCTCGCACATGAGCAACAACAATTCCCCGGTGTTGCCCGATTTACGGCCAACGTTCTCAAAGTAACGACGGAGTTGGCGTTCGCCCAATCCGTAGTAGTGTTTGATCTTTTGCTTTTCCATCAAAGCCGCACCGTAGTTACTCGGGCGACGACCGCGAGTGTGCATGCCTGGTGGCTGCGGGCGACGGTCCATCGCACGGGCTGCGCCGGCTGTTTCGTAAAGCATCGTGCCGAGGCGGCGGTTGATGCGGGCTTTTGGTCCTGTGTAACGTGCCATCGTGACTTTCACAGTTGTGCCGGACGTCGCGACTGATCGCGACATGCAGCGGGGAATTGCGGCGTGTTCCTTCGTGATGTCCGCCTATGGACTCACGTGTTCACGCCAGAATTTTGAAAACGGGGCCGCAAGTGTCGTCGTTGGGCCTGGTTTTGACAAGAGGAATGAAAGTCAATCGATCGCAGAATCGACCGGATTTCAGCTCGCCGCGTGGGTTTCGGCTGAAAATCCTGCTCGCGACTTGCGACTCATCAGCCCGTTGGCTTGCTCGTCGTCGATAAATCGCTCGGCTTTCGGGTCCCATTTCAATTCACGGCCCAACATCAACGCAAGGTTGCACAGGTGACAGGACGTCATTGTGCGGTGGTGCGACCACACGTCTGAGATCGGCTGACCGCCGTCCTCAATGCAGGCAAAAAAGTTGGCCATGTGGCTCATTGCCTTTTTCCCTTTGCGTAGCTCTGCGATTTTTGCGTCCAGTTTCGCGTTGTCTTCCTCGGTCAGGCTGTCGACTGGAGCACCCGTCAGTTTGCCACGGTTGACGAAGATCCGTCCCTTGTCGCCTTCGAACAGGATTCCGTTGGGGAAATCGATGTTCTCCTCTTCGCGTTGGTAGTGGTTGGTAACCACCATCTTGGATCCGCTTTCAAACGTCAGTTCGATGTTGAAACTCGTGGCCGTGTTGTAGCCGTTGGGCAGCGAGGCTTCGCCGTCGAAAAACGAGTTCCAGTTGAAGTCCGCGGGAACGGTTTTGGGGAATTCACCGGTGCCGTTGATCGTGGTGGGGCCGTCCTCGCCAGGAGCCAATGCCCACTGAGCGATATCGATGTGGTGAGCGCCCCAGTCCGTCATTTTGCCGCCGGAATACTCGAAGAACCAACGGAAGTACTTGCGGCGTTCTTCGCAATAATCAGCCTTTGCCGCGGGGCCGACCCACAGGTTCCAGTCCAGGTCCTCGGGGGCCTGTGTGGTTTCAAAAGGCCCGTCACCGGGGGCGCCGCCGATGGCGATGTAGGCGTTGACGTTGTCGCCCACGTAGCCCGACTGGACCATCGCGATGGCTTTTTGGAACAAGTCGCCTGAGCTGCGCTGCTGGGTTCCGACTTGGAACACACGGCCGGTTTCTTCGACGACTTTGCGGATTTGTTTGCCTTCATCGATGGTCAAGGTCAGCGGTTTTTCGCAGTACACATCCGCGCCACTTCGCAGGCAGGCAATCGCAATCGGCACATGCCAGTGGTCCGGGGTTCCGATCGTGACGACGTCGGGTTTTTCCTTTTCCAACATCTCGCGGTAGTCGCGGTACTTGTTCAGTTTGCCGTCGAAATCTTGATTGAACTCCTCGGTGTGCAAATCGTCGACATCGCAGACCGCCACCATGGTCGCGAATTTGGCAGCTCCGCGAGCGATCGATCCACCTCGGTTGTAACGCCCGCGACTGCCCCCAACTCCGATCGCTGCCAAGCGAAGTTTCTTGGTCTCTTCCGCCGCAATCAGCTTGGAAGTGGCGGTCATGGTTGAACCAGCGACGGCGCCTGCCAAGGCGCTGGTTTTCAAGAATCCACGGCGTGAAGGTTGCATCGAATGGGGCTCCGGGGAAAGGTGGGGGCGAAGTGCGACGGGATCGTGATTGGCATTGAAGCTGCCGCTCACTGACGCTTGCAGGGGGAATGATAACCCAAGGGAGCGGGCGACGGGAATCGTCTGCAGACGTGGGAGGGTGGGATACGCCAGGGCTGATTGCAAATTGCAAGGTGAACCTTGCAGTTCGAATTTGGGTGGGTCGGCTGGATTGATTGGAGGCAACGATGTGAGCCGTTGGCGTTAGCCTCGGTTGCTAAATCTTTGCTATTGGCGCTCTGATAGCGGACGCAAATTTTCTTCCGGCTTCTGTCATCCATCCCGGTAGGGATGTCAGATGGTAGCCGGGGGGCGCTGCGTAGCAGCACACCCCCGGAAATCGTGCCTGCCAAAACACTCTCCATCCCGCCGTGGGGTTTGCATGTCCAGCGGTGGCGCTATCGCTTACCGACGGCTACCATCTTGCATCCCTACCGGGATGAAAACTTGCGCAAGCGACAATACTCTCCAACCCCAAATGTTCAGCAGTCCAGCGTTAGCCTCGGTTGCGCGCAGTAACCGTGGCTAACGCCAGCGGCTCAGGTTCGGTGCAATAACCGTGGCTCACGTTCGGTGTGACAACCGTGGCTCAGTTTCAGTGCACCGCCTCTGGCACGCCTTCGGGGTTTTGCTGTCCTGAGAACATGTCCATTTCCGGGGCCTGACGACCCCGGCAATGGCTATGTCGGCCCATCCGGGCCTGGTGCGTGACGTAACCATGGCTAACGCCAGCGGCTCAGGTTCAGTGTAATAACCGTGGCTAACGCCAGCGGCTCACATATTCGAAGGTGGCCGTGGAGGCAGGGCAGCCGATTTGCAATTTGCCATGAAGGGTCAAATCTGCAGGCCAGGTCTCAACTGAGCAACCGTATTCAATGCTTTGGGGGGAGGGGAGCATTGTGTGAGGTCCACGGGCCTCGCGAGCCCATCGTTGATCGGCCGTTGACCAACGCCAGTTGTGACCTGCCCTGCAGCGTTGTCGTGGATCGCTCCGTCGATCCAACGCTGGGGGAAAATTGAGTTGGACCGGGTGGTGGTCCAGCTCAATCAGTCCAGCTCGACCATTTCAACGGGCATGATCACGTCGTCAGCGTCGAGCAGTTGAAAGTTGCTGCAACGAGACAAGTGAAATTGGCGTGGTTCTTCGCGGCACAGGCACAGGCCGAGAAAACGGTCCGCGGCACCGAAGCGGATCGGGCTGACGGTTCGACGAGTTCGCTTGCCTTTGGAGTCAACGTAATCCAGTTGCACGACAAATCGATCGCTGTCCGCCATCGCGGTCCGCAAGACTTTCGCGGGGCTCCACTTCGTGTTGGCTCGTTGGCAGACTCGGCCGTGGGCACGGGCGAACGTTTCGCTGGCGGGGGCGAAAGATGCGGTCGATGCGGCGGGGGAAAGCGTTGCAACTGACATGGAGGGTGGTCCGATGGAACTTGGCGGCGGTGAATCAAACTTCGATGTTGGTATCATCGCCACCGCCGTGACACGTTAGGTCACGAGCGAGCACGGAGCGGGAAGACCCCAGCGTGAATCAAGAAAACAGCGTGAATCAAGCGACCAGATGGTTCCCCGTCGGCCGCCATCAAGGCTTTCGCTGCTTCACGTATTCAACGGCGGTCGTGCCGAGGTCAGGATCCAGCAATCCGATTTGCTTGCCCTCCAGCAACGCGTTTTCGACCGCTTGTCGGCCGTCCAGGACACGGTGAGCGATCCAGACGGCGCCCACGCGATTGGCGGACGCGCAGTGCAGGAGGATTTGGGCATCGTGCCGAGCGGTTTTGAGCAATTCGCGGATTCGGTCGATCTTTTGATCCGTCATTTGTTGGTGCCCACCGAATCGAATCGCATGGAATTCCAGGCCCGCTTCTTTCACGAGCGCTTCGTCGTCAAAGTCCAGTTCGCGTTCGCTGCGAAGTGTGATCACTCGAGTCACGCCCGCTTTTTTGGCGGCAGCCAGGCCTTGTGCATCGGGTTGTCCGGCCAGCCAAATTGGGCCGGCGCGGTGGACGTTTCGGGTGCCGGGGAGTTCCGCTTTTTCCAGTTTGTGATTGGCGTCCCGCTTGCCAGCGTTTTTCCATCCGCCTTGCGGCACAATCTTTTCCGCGTTGTCAGGGATCTCGACTGAGTCATCCGGTTTGGCCGTCGGTGCCAGGCGTTTGACGAAGAAATTGCGATAGCGAATTTCCATCGGCGGACCGACGTGAACCTGCACCCCAATGCGTCCCGAGAGGGATCGGCCCTTCGGGTCCATGTCAAAATGATCGGCAGTCAGCTGGCCATCGATCCAGTGTTGGTGATGGTTGCCGACCACGCGGACTTTGTAGCGGTGCCAGGTTTCAGGGGCGAACTGGGGTGGTTCCGACGATTTCACGACCCAGCCTTGTCCATTGGCATCGGTGACGACCTTTTCACCGGTGTGACACAGGATTCGTCGGCCGCGTTCCTCGTACAGCATGCCGTTGTACTTGGGGTTGGCCGCGACCACATCACACTGGTAGCCGACCATGACATTCGGGCCGAGGTCTTCGCGGACCTCGCTGCGGTACTGGATTCCGCTGTTGCCGCGGGGGCTGACCCACACGTCAACTTCCAGTTCAAAGTCTTCGGCCGGGGGGAATTTTGACGTGATGAAGCGATTGACCTTCACCGATCCATCCGTCGTGCCGGTCAAAACGCCGTCTTTCAGCGTCCAGTCGTCGAGACTGCCTTCCCAGGCATCTGCGAGCGGGCCGTCGAGCAGCGATTCGGATCCAGCCGGAGTTTCGCGAGGTGTTCCGGCAGCCGGATCGGCCGCGGATGCCGGTGAGAGTTGTGATGCCGTGAGCAAAATGGTGGCCAACAGGGCGAGCGCCATTGGCCGCGGCTTCGATGATGGGGGACCGGAGGGCTCGCGCCCAGCCGCTAAAATCGTTGGCAGAATCCGGCTAATTGATAGCGGAAGGGCGCGAGCCCTCCGGTGTATCCGTCGGCTTCGATCGAAAGGAGTCTGGCACAAGCGACTCATGCGGGGGAACTCGTCGAAAGGTGGGGAGATCGGGGTGAGGAGGACTGAACGCCAATGATAGCCCGTGATTCCGCCGATTGACCCCTTTCGCATTGACCACCGAGCGCGATAATGCCCGATTCGCCTGGCGGTCCGGGCGGGTGGTCCCTTATTTCGGGACCCTTCTGGACCGTATTTCTGAATCAACACTCATCACAACGGAAGCAATCCTCATGGCAGGAACCGAACGTCGTCGCGAAATTTCACGTCTGCGAGCCCGTCGCAAGAAAACCATCAACCTGTTGCAACGCGTGAAAGCCGGCACGATGGAAAAAACCGAAGCCGCTCGCAAGCTTCGTAAGTTGACCCCCGGTGCGGACGTCATTATCAAACGCGAAGGCCTTGCCTGATCGTTGTTTCGCCCGCGGTTTGAAGTTGCGAGCGTTCAAAAGTTGCGAACCGAACGCGACCTTGCCGCGTAGCAATCGCTCTTGAACCATTTCTTCCACGATAGAAGACGGGTACGACACTGATGGCAACAGCCACAACGGCGGACACGACGACCTCCCCCGAATCCACTGCGGGCGGTCGAAAACCCATGATCGAAGCGGTGGGGCTGAGTAAATTTTATGGCCCCTTCGCGGCCGCGCGCGATGTCACCTTCAATGTCGGTGAGGGTGAACTGGTGGCCTTTCTGGGCCCCAACGGTGCCGGGAAAAGCACGACGATGAAGATGTTGACCGGCTACATCGCTCCCAGCGAAGGCTTTGCTCGGATCGCCGGTCACAACATGATGGACGATCGCATCGCGGGCAGTCGTCGGCTGGGATACTTGCCCGAAAACGGGCCCCTGTATCCCGAGATGACGCCCAAAGGGATGCTGGAATTCTTCGCCGATGCTCGCGGTTTGTCACCTCGCATCAAACGCGATCGGATCGACGCGGTGGTCGACATCTGTGACCTGTCGTCGGTGATGTACAAACCGATCAGCAAACTGTCCAAGGGTTTCAAGCAACGGGTCGGGATGAGCCAAGCTCTGCTGCACGAACCCGATGTGTTGATCATGGACGAACCCACCGCCGGTTTGGACCCCAACCAAATTCGCGGCGTCCGGAAAACGATGCGACGACTCAGCGAGACCAAAACGATCTTGCTCAGCACGCACATTCTGCAAGAAGTCGAGGCGATGGCCGATCGAGTTGTGATGATCAACGAAGGTCGCATGGTCTACGACGGTTCGGTCGAAGGTTTGCGAACGACCGGCAAAGGCGACCTGGACGAAGCGTTCCATCACTTGACCGGACAATCCGAATCCGAGCCTGACGAAAAGGCTTGAGTCTCGCACTCCGATTTGAGTTTGAAACCGAGTTCGACCTGAATTCGGTTTTGGCTCGGAACAGTGACGGCACCGAACATTCGATTCGCAGCCTGTTCTGATGCCGAGCAACGACACATTCTGACATTGATCTTCCGCGATCGAATGAGCGGCGAAAGCGTGAGGGGCCCGTCCCATCCTGTTTTCACCCGAGGCGTTTTCTTCGCGTCTCCGCTACGTTCGTTCCTGAACCCACACTCCAACCCCTGTTTTCCAGTACCACCATGGCGCTCAACAACGTCTCGATGGCCTTGATCAGCTTGCTCACGAAAGATGCAATCTTTCTGTTGATCTTGTTGATGATCGTTTCTGCATTGGCTCGCACCAAACAAGCCGCCTTCGCGGTGATGAAGCGAAACTTCATTGGCTATTTCAGCAACCCGACCGGATACGTCTTCCTCTGTATCTTCGTGTTCCTGACCTCGGTTGCCGCGTTCTGGCCTTACGAGTTCTTCAACTCGAACTTGGCCACGTTGGATCAGCTGAACTACTGGTTCCCCGTGATCATGCTGGTCTTCATCCCCGCGATCACGATGAGCATCTGGGCCGAAGAAAAACGGCAGGGCACTGACGAGTTGTTGCTGACATTGCCCGCCGATGACTTTGACATCGTGATCGGGAAGTACATGTCGGCCGCGGCAATTTTCACCTCCTCGCTGTTGTTCAGCCAACTCAGCACGTTCACCACGCTGGCGATCCTCACCGAAGGCAGTCTCGACACGGGACTGATCTTCACGACTTACTTGGGGTATTGGTTCGTCGGATTGGCAATGATCGCGATCGGCATGATCGCCTCGTTCTTGACCGGTAACCTGACGGTGGGCTTCATCCTCGGTGCGTTGTTCAATGCTCCGCTGGCATTCGCTTCGCTAGCCGACTCGGTCAGCCCCAGCCAACGTGTGGCGGAATGGGTTCGTGACAGCGGCATCGCTCGTCCGTTTGATGACTTCGGCCGCGGCGTGATCAGTTCTTCGTCGATCATCTACTTCATTCTGGTCGCTGCGGTGGCTTTGTACGTCTGCATGGTTTTGATCGGACGTCGTCACTGGACCGGTGGCAAAGACGGCAACTCGATGGCCTGGCACTATGTCGCTCGTTCATTGGCGCTCGTGTTGTTCACCGTTGGTGCGGTGATGCTGTTCCGCAGCAAAGACGTTGTGCGGGCGGACATGACCGAGGGCAAGGTCAGCTCCTTGGCCGATGCCACCAAGACTCTGATTCGTGAGCTCGACGACGATCGGCCGATCGTGATCGACGCGTTCATCAGCAAAGAGGTCCCTGAACTGTATGCCAAGACTCGTTATGAGCTGGTCAATCTGCTGAAGGAATTTCGCAGTGAGGCGGCCAAGAACGGACGCACCATCGAAGTCAATTTGTACGACGGCATCGACTTGTTCAGTGAAGACGCGGCCCTGGCCGCAGATCGCTTTGGGATCGAACCGGTCACACGGATGTTCCGTGAGAAAGGGGCTTACACTCAAAAGCAATTGATCCTTGGTGCCGCGTTCCGTTCGGGGCTCGAGAAAGTCACCGTGCCGATCTTTGAATACGGCATCCCGGTGGAATACGAACTCGTTCG
The DNA here is from genome assembly GCF_001027925.1 of Rhodopirellula islandica. NCBI lineage: Bacteria > Pseudomonadati > Planctomycetota > Planctomycetia > Pirellulales > Pirellulaceae > Rhodopirellula > Rhodopirellula islandica. Next base: position 117,690 of record NZ_LECT01000025.1, read on the forward strand.
CAGTATCAACACCGTTGCTCGTGGCACTCGGAAACGACTGGGGATTGTCGCCACCGACGCTCGCTTGATGGGTGGCACGGTCATGAATGGCATGTCCATGCAGCGGATTGAAAAGCACCCGTTGATCGACGAACTTGCCAAGCAATACGACGTCGAAGAAGTCGACCTGTCCGGTCCGATCACGCCCGGCGTGTACGACGCCTTGGTGGCGGTTCAGCCTTCGTCGCTGGCACCCCAACAATTCGATCGTCTGACTGCCGCCATTCAAGCCGGTGTTCCCACAGCGATCTTCGAAGACCCGCGTCCCATTGGCGCTCAGTACGTTACTGCAACCGGTGATGCCAAACAGGCACAGGGCGGCATGTTCGGTGGCGGTGGTGCTTCGCCCAAGGGTGACATCCGTCAATTGTGGGATGTGTTGGAACTCAATGTTCCTGGCCAACCTGGCATGCAAGGTCTGTTCAGCCCCGAGTTGGTTTGGCAGCAGCACAATCCCTACCCCAACCTCGACACGGCCAACGAACTTTGGTTGTTCATCGATGAGCAAGCGCGTGGGGTTCAGCCCGGCGAAGCGCTCAGTGACGACAGCCCGATCACCAGTGGTTTGCGTCAGGTGCTGGCCATTCTCGGCGGTGCGGTCTACGCCAAGAAAGACGCGACGCTCAAGCACACCGCGTTGCTTTCAACCGGACCTCTGTCAGGAACATTGCCATCGCAAGTGGTGGGGCAAGTCATGACGGGGCAAACGACGCTCGCGCAAGAGATTCAAGGCGTCAATCCAAACGTGCCGATCGCGATGGCGATTGAAGCGAACAAGTCAGCAGAAGGCAGTGACTCCGAAGCCGCTGGCATCAAGGCCGTTTACGTGGCTGACATGGACATCATCCTGCCGGAGTTCTTGCTCATTCGGGCGGATCCCGACCAAATCTCGGACATGCGGTTCCAATTCCAAAACGTGACGTTCGCACTGAACGTGATCGATTGGTTGACCGGTGACACGAGCTTCATCGATGTTCGAAATCACGAGCCCATCTACGCCAGCTTGCGAATGATTGACTCGGTCAAAGAAGAAGCGGCCAGCCTGGTACGCAAACGAAGCCGTGAATTCCAGACGCAGTACGATGAAACGATTCGTGAGGCTCAGGAAAAGAGTGACCAAGAAGTGCAAGCGTTGCGTGAGGAGATCGAGAAGCTGCAAGAGGATCGTGAGACCGGTTCCGTTCCGCAGAGTGTTCTGCGTGAAAAGCTGACCGCGTTCCAGATCAAGCAAGCGAACCAGCAACGGATCTTGGATGTTCAGCAAGCTAAATTGCAGAACGAACGAGAGCAAAAGATCCAAGACGTTCGTCGCGAAGCGGAGCAAGAAGTCACCGCGATTCAGAATCAAGTCAAAACGGCTGCAGTGATTCTGCCCTGCATCCCGCCGTTGATCGTCGGCATCATGGTGTTCGCCTCACGTCGTTTGCGTGAACGCGAAAACATCAGCAAAAGCCGCCTGAAATAACTTCTCAATCAATCAAACAATTTCATAGAGACTGCAATCGTGAACGAAGGAAAGAAGACCGGAGCGTTTTGGGCTGCCGCGGCTGTCATGCTCGCCGTGGGATTGTTTGTGGCCTGGCCCACATCCACTCAAACGGAATCGCCTTACTCACCTGGGAAACCGCTCTTTGAAAAGTTCAAGGATCCGTTGACCGCCTCGAACTTGAAGATTGTCACGTTCGATGAGGAGCAGGGGCAATTGGGAACCTTCGAGGTTCGCCGCGATGCTGAATCAGGCGTTTGGACGATTCCCTCCCGCAAAGGCTATCCGGCCGATGCCGTGGAGCAGATGCGAGATGCTGCCAATGCTTTGGTGGGGTTGAATATCCTCGATGTTCAAACCGAGAACCAAGGCGACCATGCGGCGCTCGGCGTGGTCGAACCCAAGTTGGAAGACTTGCAAGTCGGCGACACCGGTGTGGGACGGTTGGTGACATTCAAAGACGAATCTCAGCAGACGCTTGCCTCGTTGATCATCGGGAACCCGGTCAAGAACGAAGAAGGCAAGATCTACGTTCGCAAGCCGGGGCAAGATCCGGTGTACGTCGTCAAAATGGACGACTCGGTTTTGTCGACCAAATTCCAAGACTGGATCGAAGACGACTTGCTGCAGATGAGCAGCATCGACATCAAAGAAGCGGTCGTCAAAGTTTATTCGGCTTCGATTTCCGGCCGAAGTGTGGCCTTGGAACGCAATTACACCGCGAAATTCGCGATGGACGGTGCCGAGTGGGCATTGAAAGAGTTGCTGGAATACAACTCCGACAACCCGCTGGCGGAACCCAAGTTGGTGGAGCAACCAGCGGACAAGGAGCTCAACACCACCAAGCTGAACGAAATGAAAAATGCACTCGACGATCTGAAGATCGTCGATGTCGTTCGCAAACCAGAAGGCATGAGTGCGAATCTTCGCGCTGACAAGGATTTGATTTCGGACAACGAAGCCGTTCAGTCGCTGTACACCCGCGGGTTCTTTCCTGTGGGATCCGGTGCTGAAGGTGAGTTTGAAGTCTTGTCCGCAAACGGTGAGTTGAACGTCACGGTGGATGAAGGGGTCGAATACGTGCTCCGATTCGGCGACGTCCAAGGTTTGTCTGATGACACCGAAGGCGAAGAAGAAGGAGACGCAGGCGGTGTGAATCGTTACTTGCTGGTCACCGCTCGAGTCAACGAAGACCAATTCCCCGCTCCTGACTTGCAGCCCGTTCCTCAGACGATCGAAGAGCTTGCCGCCATGTTGGGCGTCGGGGAAGAAGAAGCCGAGGAAGCCGCTGAAGAGCCTGCTGCCGCCGAAGTCGAAATGAAAGAAGAACCAGCCGAGGCTCCTGCGGAAGAAGCAGCCGAGGAGGCTGCCGTTGGGGAAGATCAGCCCGAAGCGGCCGAAGAAGAGATGAAAGAAGTCGAAACCGAATCAGCGGAAACGGAAGAGACGTCCGCTGAACCGACCGAGGAAGCGGAACCCGCCGCCGATGAGGCCGACGCGACGGAAGAAGTGGAGGTTTCGGGTGAGGGCGAAGCATCCGGCGAAGGCCAAGGTGCAATCGCACAAGACGAAGATGATTCCACCGACGAGCCTTCCGCTGAATCCGACTCGCAAACCGAACAAGCAGCCTCCGCGGAAGAAGCGACTGAGGAAGCGGGTGCCGACGAAGAAATGGCTCTCCAGCCCGCTGGTGACGATGCTGCCGAGGCACCGGTTGTTGAAGCACCGGAAGAAGAGCAAAGCGACGAGTTGACGTTTGCTGAGCTGACCGACGAAGAGAAGCAAGAACGCTTGGAAGCGGAGCAAGAGAAGATCTTGAAAGCCAACACTCGTTTGTTGGATGAACGAAAAGATCGTCTGAACGCTGCCAAACGTCGTGTCGCCGACTTGAACGCTCGTTTCGCGGATTGGTACTACATCATTCCAGAAGCGACCTATCGTCAGTTGCGAATCAACCGCGACGAATTGTTCGTCGAGCCAGGGGCGAACGAGGCGGCTCCTGCTGGACCTCCCGGGGGCTTGCCACCGGGAATGCAATTGCCAGCCGGATTTGGCAACTGAGCGAGGGTTCGCGGCATGAACTGCAGCACGGCGGTCCCCGCCGTGATTCGAGGCTGTGTCGTTTTACTTCCCCCTCCCTTTTTTGAGGGCGTGCCGTTTTTGAATGCTGTGTCAGCAGCGTCTTGAGAACCCCGCCCGACGAAGAAGGTCGTGCAGTTTTATTTCACCCTCCTTTTGGGAGGGTCGGCCCGCTTCGGGCCGGGGAGGGTGACGCGCTGGATCCAATGCTGAGCCCTCCCCTCACTCGACCCTCCCAGGAGGAGGGTGATGATAGACTTCTGGCAATACAAGACTCAAAAACTGCACGACCTCCAAAGTTGGGAGGTGTCGGAACGCGAGCGTTCAGCGAGCTTTCCGGGGAGGGTAAGTGCGAGCCGCTTCCCATGCCCGGCCCCCTCCCTCGCGTGTACCTGAACGGCGTCGCTCGACCTCCCCCAAAACGTTGTTTCGGGGGAGAGGTTCTTAAATGCAGAAGCCCGCCAAAACGCGGCACCAGAAAACTGCACGGGCTCATTCTCGGTGGGGGACCATCGAGCTACAGGATCTCGGTTGGATCGAAGATCACGTGTTTGATCTTCTTGCGTTTCCAGGTGTAGGTGATGTGCAGTTTGCCGTCTTCGGCTTGGATGATCGCGGGGTAGCTGAATTCGCCTTTGGATTCATTTTCCAAGACTGCTACCTCGCGATAGTTCTCCCCATCGGTGCTGACGGAAAGCGTGAGCTGACTGCGTCCGCCCCAGCCGTTTTCTTTGGATGGCAGTGGGTTGCTGATCAGCCAGTGCCGGCCGTCTTTTGCCGTGACCACATCGATGCCTGAGTTTGGGTTGGGCATGCCCGTTGACACAGGCTTGGTCCAAGTCCGTCCGTTGTCGTCCGAGTCCGCTTGAACGATCACGCTTTGCATCGTTCGGCAGAGAGCCCGCAAGTTGCCGTTGGGCAACCGCAGGATCGTCGGCTGAATCGCGGCGAATTCCTTGCCGTCGTGAATGGCTTCTTCACGGTCCCAGTGCGATTGCGAAACGGCCTCTGGGTTGACGTTGCCATTCAGCGTCAAGCGTTCGAAGTGGACTCGCCATCCGTCGTGTTCGGTGGAGCTGCCACACAGCAGCGTTTTGCCGTCATCGACCAATTCAGGTTTGCATCGGATGGGACCGAGCACGCCTTCCGGAAGTCGCGTGCGATCACGGAAGGTCTTGCCACCGTCATCGCTGAACAGAACTTCCCCCCACCAATCCTTTGGGCTGGGGCCAACCTTGATGAACAACCAAGTGACACCGGATGGGGCTTGGAAAAGAACCGGGTTCCAACATGGCTGACGTGAACCATCCGTCTGAACACCGTCGGCTACTTTTCGCGGGGCGGACCAAGACATGCCATCGTGATCGCTGACCCAGATCGAAACGTCCTTGGCCCCTTCTCGTTCCCCACCGAACCAAGCCGCCACCAATCCATCGGGCGTTTGGCAGATGGTCGACGCATGGCACGATGGAAACGGTGCTTCGTCGTAGATGAATTGTTGTCGCACAACGCCTGGGGGCAGGTCTTGGTTGGGCGTGGTGTCTTGGGCAGAGGCGGTCATCGTCACGCACGTTGCGAGAGCAAATGGCTGAAACCAGCGTAAGAATTTCATGGGGCGATCCGGTGGGAGAGTTGAGGTGGGAATTCGAATCGCAATTTTATAGCTGAACCAGCTTTGTCAGGTTGGCTCTTGGGCGTTGTCTTGGCACTGGAGGAGGGGGCTGTGGTAGTTTGTGAGGACCTTTGAAGACACCTGTTCAGTAATTCAGCCCTGGAACTGTCTGATGGTTCTGAATCCTTACGCCCCAACAACTGACTCGCCTGAACGCTGTGTTCCGGTTGCAACGCCGCCACGGTCCAGGTGGTTGCAAGGGTGGTCGATTTGGCATTTGACGCTGATTGCTGTGTCCGTCGCTGGAGCGGAATATGACATCGAATCGATCTTGGTCTCCGGCGGCGTTTTTGCATTGTCCGGAATTGCTTTGGCGGTGATTGCCTTTCGTCGCGGCAATCTGGTGGCCATCTTCTTCGGACTTTCATCGCTCGCGTTTGCGATTTCGGTGGTGGTGTTGATCAACGTGATGGCTTGGAATCCCGCGGACGCTGATCGCCCAGTGTGCCTGCTGATATGGGGGTATGCGTTGGGCTCGGTCGCATTGGCTTGGGCGGGCATCCGACAGGAAAACAATCAAGCCAAGGTGGTTCTTGCGAACAACGAATGACTCGAGTCGATGCCGTTTTGGGTGGCCGGTTGGCATCCCGATTGCTCGGCCCTCGGCGATGAAGTTGTGTCTCGGATGACTTGGCCCCCTGACGTTCTGTGACCTTGGTTGCAAATGAGTGAAAGGGGGCTTCATAAGGCAACCAATGTCGGTTGCAATGTTGTCTGACAATCGACGGACGTTTGGGGTGGCTGCTCGGTTGCAGTCATCTGCTTTCGTCGTCGGCAAGATTTTCCCACCTCCATTGAATGAGCTTCTGGAATGCTTTCTCACCTCCGATTCGCCCGTCCCTGTTTCGTTGCCGATTTGCCCGGTCGGGTGGTCGCAACGCTGATCTGTGTTGGGCTGATGTCCGTCTCAGCGATGGCGGAAACGAATGTCCAAACGGTGCTGCGTGGATTGGTCAATCCATCCAGCGTGAGCTTCAGTGCCGAAGGCGAGTTGACGGTTTGTGATGCTCGCGGATTGGTCGTGGTTTTGAAGGACGACCAACCTGTGAACTACGTCACTGGATTCGACACCGAACACTGGAAGTCCAACGACGAGGGCAAGAAGTGGTATGCCGTTGGACCACTGTCCGCAATCTGGTCTGGTTCGACGTTGGTCGTGACCGATGCCGGTAAAGTCGATGGCGAAGAAACATTGTTGTTCTTCGATGGAAAAGGCAAAGCCGACGATGGTGTGAAGACCAACTCGGTGCCAGCCACCACGGACGATGCGGCCGACAAAGGCGAAGGCAACTTGACCGGCATGAGTTTGAGCCCAGACGGTTCGACCGTTTACGTTTGCGGGCAAGGCTTCGACGGAAAATCGTGGGTGCTGGCGGGCGACATTGCATCGAAGCAATTGAAGCCGTTGTTGTCGGCCGACGACAATGGCATCGAAACCAATTCGCCAATGCAGACGGTGGTTGGGGATGACAACACGTTGTACGTGCTGTATTCCGGTGCTGGTGGAAAGGCGGATGGTTTGATTGTCCGTTGGGATTTGGCCACCAAGAAACCAAGCGGCCAATGGACGTTGCCCGGCGTCATCAACCCGATGGGAATGGCTCTCGTCGAAGGCGACAAGTTCGCCGTGGTCGAGAACAATTGGTCGCTCGATCAAACCAACGAAGGTCGAGTCTTAATGGCAACGTTGGGAGAACCCGGCGAAGCGGCAATCGAAGAGACGGGTGTTTCGCTCAACGGCCCCGTCGCATGTGGGTTCGGGCCAGACAACCGTTTGTACGTGTCGCAATTGGGCGAAGAGTTTGACAAACCCGTCGGTTCGGTCGTCGCGATCAGCGGTTTGAAGGACTGAGGGCTGAGTCACTCCGGCCAAGCGTCTTGAGCCTCGACGACGAGGTAACGCCGATCGACCGTTAGTTGTTCGAGCGTTTGACGTTCGCCGTTTGGCCAGGTGATCTGCACGTCCACGGGATCACTGATCCCGGCCAGTCCCAAGTGCACGACGGGTTCGTTGCGACAAGCGAACCCGTTACCCGTGTTGAGGCTCGCGACCGCTGGCTTGTCGGCACCGATGATTTCGACGCGAGTTCCGATCGCTGATCGTTCACTGCTTGTCGCCACCAATGAGAGCTGAACCCAGTGATGGTCGTTTTCGGTTTGGTTCTCAAGCAAAGCCAGTGGATCATGCAGGTCTGACAGCAACGCATCCAGGCGGCCGTCGCGGTTGTGATCGCAGCGGGTCAAGCTACGCCCGATGTGAGGCGTGTCCCAGTATCCGCCCAGCGTCGACTTCATGTCAGCTTGTTCAAAGTGGTCGCCCAAGTTGACCAGGACCTGGGTTTCCATTTGAAGGGGCAACTGTTGATGCGTCAGGTCTTCGATGTGGCCGTTGCCGATGACCAGATCGACCCAACCATTGTTGTCGTAATCGATGCCTTGTATTCCAAAGCCAACCTGGTGGTCGCTGAATCGATCCAGCCCAAACGCGATCGCCACATCACGGTACATTCCCGGACGAACTTGTTGATACAGGTTCAGCCATTCGTCGTACCAGTTCGCGACGACCATGTCTTGCGTTCCGTTGCGGTCGAAGTCCGCGGCGCCGACGCCCATGCAAGCGGTTGTTTTGCCTTGGGAACTGGTCGCCAGTCCGATTGTTTCAGCGTATTGCAACAACTTCACCTTCGACCCAGTCCGACTGATCTTCCAGAACTGGTTGGGGCGAGAATCGTTGGCAACAAAGCACTCCAGTCCCGGTTGCCCGTCCAGTTCGCCAGCGATCAGGCCGAGGCCAGGAAAGGCGTCATCGCCCAATTTGGGAAGCAGGTTCTTCGGTGTATGGGCATGGGTACCAGAAGCCTTGGGTGGGACTGGGGTGTTCGGTGAGTTCTGCTCGGGAGCCTCGCGATTCAGATCAACGATGGCGTCTCGCCGGAGGATCACCTGCCGAGCCAGACCTAGGGAATCGCTGAGCCAAAGTTGATCGTTTGCTGCATGGAAATGGTTGGGACCGGGCAGGTTGGTGGGAAGACCGAGTGAATTGACTTCGACCGGTTCAAAAACACGTGGGTCGTCGGCGTAGTTGATTTCGATCAAATCGGGCGAACCGTTGCCGTCCATGTCCGCCATCGCCAGCGACGCGGTGAATTTTTCGGAGCTCCATCCAACCCGATCCGTCGCGTCGACGAACGTTCCGTCACCTTGGTTGAGGAACAATCGGTTCTGGCCCACGTTCGCGATGGCCAGATCCTCCCATCCATCTTGGTTCCAATCGCCCGCCGTCAATCCAACGCCGTATCCACGGTCATCCGCTGCTGCCGACGACGTCACGTCGGCGTAGACCGGTGATCCGTTGTCGCGGGCCGTTCCACGAAACAAGTGATTCGGGCGAGTCCCAGAGGACAGGGGCGGGTCGCCAGAGGCCTGGTTGATGTAAAAGTCAATTTGCCCATCGCGGTCGTAGTCCAAGGCAGCGGTGCCTGGCCCCAGTGATTCGTGCAACCGCATGAGTTTCAGAACACGTTCGGGGCGATTGTAAAAGACCGCGTTGAGTCCAACCGACGCGGCCACATCGACCAAACGCGGCGGCGTGAATGGGGGATCAGTGAACGGCGTCGTTTGCGGCTTGGTGGTGGAAGAGATGGCTTTCGGTGTCGATCGCAACCAAGCCAAATCGGGTTTGGAATAGCGGTCGACAGAGATGCCAGCCAGCTGACGTTTGAGGCGATCTTCCTTGGCCAGCGATTTCCACTCGGCACAGTCCTGTTTGACTTCGTCAGCACTCCCCCACTGTCCGGGATGCCGTTTGGCAATGGCCTTTCGCCATTCGCAGGCTTGATCCATTTCGCCCAGACGAAGCAAGTCCTCCACCAGAAACTTGCCCGCCCGCAGGTCATCGGGTTGTCCGGCACCGACCGCCACATAGGCTTCGCGAGGTCCAGCCAGCAGGTACCGGCGTTCGTCGACCGCTTCCGCGGCGTTGACTCGGCCGGCTTGCAACAATGCCGCAGCCAACAGTTCGTGAGCACGATCCGATGTGGGGTCCAGACGCATCGCTTCCACGAAAGCACCGATGGCGTCGTCGGTGGATTGCTCAAACAAAGCTTGGGCACCCACCGCCATCCAAAACGACGGGAAGTCGCGGAGATTGCCTGGCAGTGAAGAATTGGAATTCGCGTCACCGATCGTCGCTCGCATTTGTGGGAACGATTGCAAATCGGCGTAGGCATAGGCGAGCAAGGCATGGGCCTGCATGCTCGGTTGTTGCTTGATCACCGACTGCAGCGTTTCGATCGCTTCTCGTGTGCGTCGTTCGATCAACGACGTCCAGGCTGAGTTGAGGTCTGAGCTGGCCGGTGCATCCGGTGAGTCGACGGCCACGCCTTGCGTTCGCAGTCGTTCGCGTTCGACCTCCGCGGCGAATTCCTCACGCGTCTTGGGAGGTCGAGTGATGTAGAGAAGTTGCCTCAATTGGTCTTCGGTGGCTGCAGACTGCTTCACCAGGATTCGCAGTTGTTCACCTGCTTCGATTCGACGACCGACGTGTTGCAAATCAGCCGCCAATTGAGAGCGGATCTGGTTGGCAAATGGATCGTTGGCCACGCTGGGTTTGGCCAACAACGCCTGCCAGACTTGGATCGCTTCTTGATTTCGCCCGACCTGACGCAAAAACTCGCCCCGTTGGCCCAAGGCCGCGATTCCAAATTTCGCGTCGTTGTCTGGGACATTGGCAAGCATCTCGATCGCGGAGTCCAGGTTGCCTGTTTCTGCCTGCACGCGTGCCATCAAAAACAAACCCGCCGGGTGATCGGGTTTGGCAACCAACAGATCTTTCAAGAATCGATTGGCGTCGGACCAATTCCTCAGCGTCACCGCCTTTTCCGCTGACACAAGCAATTCGCGTGCGTCGGGGGCCTGGGCATTGGAGGCTTCAACCGAGGTTTCCATTTTCGGCACAATGCGCGCCGGTTCCTTTTCGCGGCAGCCACACGTTCCACCGAGCAGCAAACCGGACAGGAGAATGCCGGTGTGCAAACGGCGGGCGGCAATTGCCTCTTGAAAGAATGGTTTGGATTGCAAGGTGAGTCCGCTTAGAAGTTGTTACAAGGTTCGGGCGTCCATCATAGTGAAATCAGCAGGGCAACGACTGGATGAGGCGGGCTGAAAATTGCTACGTGTTGGAGAAGGCGACGTCGACCAAGCGACGCTTAAGCAGGTCGGCAGGTGTCATCGGGTATGTGAGCCGCTTGGCGTTAGCCACGGTTCCCACGCACAACCGGGGCTAACGCCCAAACGGCTCACTGATTTAGACCCAATCATTTCTGCGTACCTGCTTAGAAGGCAAATGCGTTCTCGATCGTTCGAGACGCACGATGGCTCAGTGAAAGTCGCGTCGGGGGACCCGCAGCCCGGTGGCCTTTTCGCTGAGGTCTTCTACTCGGCCGACGATGACGTGAATGATGCCCTTTTTGTTTTCCAGTTTGCCATCGACGATCCAGGCATCGCTGGCTCGCGCGATCTTGAAGAATCGCTTCCAAACCTGAGCGAACAAGACCAAGTTCATCGATCCGGTCTCGTCTTCCAGCGTCACAAACGTGATGCCCTTGGCGGTGCCCGGTCGTTGACGCATCAAGACGAGGCCGGCGACGCGAACGTGCACGCCGTCTCGGAGTTTGGGTAAGTCCGAGGCACGCTTGCAACGCAGCGCATCCAGGTCATCCCGCCAAAATGAGACCGGGTGGGCTTTCAGGCTCAAACCCGTTGTCGCGTAGTCGTTCTTGACCTCCTCGGCCGGTGACATGGGGATCAATTCTTCTGGGACGCTGCAATCCGGATCCAGATCGGCCAGCAGCGGCATCGAGTCGCCCGAGTCATCTTGAGCGAGCGATTGCCAAACCGCGGCCCGGCGGTCTTGCGCGATCGAGGCGAGCGCATCGGCATCCGCCAGTGTCGCGATGTTTGATCGGGATAAATTGGCTCGCGTGGTCAAGTCGTGCAGGTTCTCAAACGGTCCACCCGCATCCCGGGCACCCAAGATCTTGTCCGCGACAGCTGAGGGAAGCCCACGAATCATTTGCAGGCCCAGCCGGATTTTGGGCTGAGATCGGTTGAGATCAGGAATCAGCTTTGTGCGAAGGTCGCTGTCGTTGACGTCCACGGGCAGGACTTGCACACCGTGTTGCTGGGCATCGCGAATGAGCTGAGCCGGGGCGTAAAAACCCATCGGTTGGCTGTCCAGCAACGCCGCACAAAACGCAGCCGGGTAGTGTCGCTTCAAGTAGCACGAGGCGTAAACCAACAGTGCAAACGATGCGGCGTGTGATTCAGGGAACCCGTATTCGCCAAAGCCGCGGATTTGGCGGAACACGTTCTCCGCGAATTCACCATTGAGCCCATTCGCGTTCATTCCTTCGAGCAGCTTGGTGCGGAAACGGTCGATCACACCGGGGCGTCGCCATGCCGCCATGGCTCGCCGCAATTGATCGGCTTCCCCGGGAGTGAAACCAGCGGCAACAACGGCCAACTTCATCGCTTGTTCTTGAAAGATCGGAACGCCAAGCGTTTTCTCGAGCACCTTGCGAATCGCATCGTTGGGATACTTCGCCTCCGCCGGATTTTCGCGAGCCGCCAAGAACGGATGGACCATGTTGCCTTGGATCGGGCCCGGCCGAACGATCGCGACTTCGATCACCAGGTCGTAGTAGCAACGCGGTTTGAGTCGCGGAAGCATGCTCATCTGAGCCCGGCTTTCGATTTGGAACACACCCATCGTGTCGGCGGCACAAATCATGTCGTAAGTCGGTTTGTCATCCGGTGGGATCGTCGACAGTGACAGCTCACGGTCGTGATGATCCTTGACCAGTTCAAAGCAACGCCGGATGGCGGAGAGCATCCCGAGCGCCAAAATGTCGACTTTCAAAATGCCAATGTCATCCAAATCATCTTTGTTCCACTGGATCACGCTGCGACCTGGCATCGCTGCGTTTTCGGTCACGCACAGCTCGCATAAACTGCCCGCCGTCATCACCATCCCGCCGACATGTTGGGACAGGTGTCGCGGGAATCCAATCAGAGTTTCCGTGAGATACAGAAATCGCCGACCCAGCGGTGTGTCAGGGTCCAATCCCGCGTCGCGACAGCGTTCGGGCAGTTCCGGGTTGCGTCCATAGCTGCCCGCCAACTTGGCAACCGCATCGATGATGTCGGGAGAAATGGACAGAGCCTTTCCGACTTCACGAATCGCACTTTTGGCGCGGTAACACGTGACGACGGCGGTCATCCCGGCTCGATCGCGACCGTATTTTTCGTACAGGTACTGCAACACCTCTTCGCGACGTTGGTGTTCGAAGTCCACGTCGATGTCAGGGGCCTCTCCACGTTCACGGCTGATGAAACGCTCAAACAAGAGATCCGTGTGCGTCGGATCGACCGCGGTGATCCCGAGGCAGTAACACACGACCGAATTCGCGGCTGACCCGCGGCCTTGGCAGAGGATTTCTTGGGAGCGTGCAAACCGGACCAGGTCCCAGACGGTCAAGAAGTAGGCTTCGTAGTTCAGTTCCTCGATCAGGGTGACTTCATGCCGAAGCGTCTCAATGATTTTCTCCGGCACACCGCCTGGCCATCGACCGCGGGCGCCTTCCCAGGTCAGGCGTTTGAGATGCTCGATCGGCGTCATCCCCTGCGGTGCGAGTTCCACCGGGTATTCGTATTTCAATTGGTCGAGTGTGAACGTGCATCGCCCAGCAACCTCCACGGTCCGCGTTACCGCGTCAGGGACGTCGCGGTAGAGTTCGGCGATCTCGTCGAGCGAACGCAGGTGGTGCTGGCTGTTGACGAGTCGTTCGGATTGAATTTGTTCGACCGATTTGCCTTTCGAAATGGCGACCACGCAGTCATGCAGCGCCATGCGTTCGGCGGTGTGGTAACGCACGTCACCGCAGGCCAGCAGCGGCACGTCGGTGGCCAGCGAAAGGTCTCGCAGCCAGGTGGCTTTGGCCGCGTCGTCGACTCCCCGGTGAAACGACACCAGCAGGTGACCACGGTCATCGAATACATCGCGAAACGGACCACGAAGGAATTGCCGGGAATCGTTGACGTGCGCGTGATGGTCTTCGATCGATCTTGATTCGTCGGTGCCGATGACGCCGGCAAGGATTCCCTGCGAGTGTTCCGCGATGTCGGCAAACGACAATTCGCAGCGGCCTTTTTCGCATCGCATGCGGCCCTTGGAAAGCATCCGGCACATCCGTCCGTACGCATTTCGGTCGCTTGGCCACAGCACCATTGGCGGCGCGTCGGTCGGGTGGACTTGCGTGCCGACGATGTACTGCAGCCCCAGTTCTTGGGCCGGAGAAAAGCCGCGGACGACGCCGGCGATCGATTCTCGGTCGGTGATCGCCAGCCCTTCGTAGCCCAGTTCGGCGGCACGTTGGACCAATTCGTCCGGGTGAGACGCCCCGTCCAGAAAACTGAAGTTGCTCCGGCAGTGAAGTTCGACGTAACGCATAGCGGGGCAATTGTCGCGGATGCGGCATGATTTGCCCACTGGCAAGAGTCGCGGACGAAGCCGACCGATTTCCCATCGTCGATTTTGGTTTTGGGGGCTAAACTGCTCGCATGAATTCTCCAGCCTCTGAATCGACCGTTTGCAGCGAAACGCCTGCCGAAGCCAACTCGACCGTTCCGTATGATTGGAATGAGCTGTCGCTGGGGAATGTGCGAATTGGCTTCCCCGTCGTCCAGGCGGCGCTGTCTGGGTACAGCGATTTGCCGATGCGCGTGATCGCCAGGCGGCACAGCGCCAGCTACACGATTTGCGAAGTGATGCTGGATCAGTTCCTGCTGTCGCTGACCAAACGCGAAAAGACGCGGCACTTCCTGGACATTGCGGATGAGGAACATCCGGTCGGCGGGCAATTGATGGGGGCCGAACCCGAGCAGTTTTCCGCGGGAGCGTTGAAGTTGGTCGAGGCCGGTTTTGACGTCATCGATGTGAACTTCGGATGCCCTGTCAAAAAGGTGCTGGGCCGTTGCCGTGGTGGATTCCATCTGTCGCAGCCCGCCGTCGCGATCGAGATTCTGCGTCGGACTCGGGACGTGGTGCCGGATCACATTCCTGTGACGGTCAAAATGCGACGTGGCATGGATGACACGTCGGAATCACGCGAGCAGTTTTTTGAGATTCTAGACGGAGCGATCGACGCTGGGTTGGCTGGCGTGACCGTGCATGGCCGAACGGTGGTTCAACGTTACGTTGGTCCCAGTCGCTGGGCGTTTCTGAAGGAAGTCAAGCAGCACGTGGGGGACCGCTTGAAGGTGCTCGGCAGTGGCGACCTGTTTGCTGCCAAAGATGGCTTGGAAATGATGCGTCAAACGGGGATCGACGGTGTCACGATCGCTCGTGGAGCCATTGGCAACCCGTGGATCTTTCAACAATCGCGAGCCTTGGCCGCTGGTGAGCCGTTGCCCGCGCCGCCCACCATCGCGGAACAAGCTGCTGTGATGCGAGAGCATTTCGCGTTGTGCGAGGAGACTTACACGCTCCAGCGAGCACCGTTGTTGATGCGGAAATTCTGCATCAAGTATTCGCAGAGTCATCCGAATTATCGGGACGTCCGGATGGCGTTCATCCGTTTGCGATCACGGGAAGAATTCGAAGCCGCGCTGGAACAGCACTATTCCACCGATGGCCCCGGCCAATATGTCCCTCGAGAACTGCACGGTTCGCAAGAGGAGTGCTGAATCGTCGCCAATCCGTAAGTACCACGTGAACCACAAGTGACGTAGCGGAAGGGCGCGAGCCCTCCGGTTCCTCACCGGGCGGCTTGCGCCGCACCGCTAAGCAGGTCGGCAGGAATGATCGGGCATCATCATGTGAGCCGTTTGGGCGTTAGCCCCGGTTGTACGTGGGAGCAACGACGCTTACCGAAACAGTCCAAATGCCGAAAGACTCCTGCCGACCTGCTTAACTTCCACGAATGAGCCAGCCATCCCAAACGAGGTGAACTTCCGCATCATTGCTTAACGCGTTGGAAGACCGTTGGTTTGAACCTGGAAAATGGTTCGGCAGAGAACGCTGCCTGACGGAACAATGGGGGACAATGGTTCGACTCTGGGGAAGCGGCGTTCAGCCCTGTTTGCGTTTGCGATACTGCGTCGGCGACATGTTCATGATGCGTTGAAAGCTACGGCTGAAATGCGCGTGGTCATAGAAGCCGCAACTCTGTGCGATCGCAGTCACACGCTCATCCGATTCTCGCAACTCACGCGCCGCGTTCTCAATTCGAACGCGAATCAAATACTGGCGTGGCGAGGCACCAAACGCCAATCGAAACCGCCGCTCAAAGTGACTTGCTGACAACCCCGCCATCTCGGCCAAGTGCCCGGTCGGAATGTCTTCACGGTAGTGAGCGTGGATGTACTGCATCACCTTTGCCAACGAGTCCGCGCTGCCTGATTGCATCCGCTCGACTTGTCGCGAAAAACCGGCCACACCGATCACGCGCCCACGACGATCCTTCAGTGGAATCTTGCTGGTCGTGACCAACCGGGGCGAACCAGCTTCTTCGGGCGCACTTTCGATTCGGTTGACGATCGCTTCCTTTGACTCCATCACCTGCAAATCATCTTCCCGGTACTCGTCCGCCCGCGTCTTGGGAAAGAAGTCGTGATCGGTCTTCCCGATCGCCTCCGACTCGGACAGCACCCCGCAGTATTCACAGCCACGACGATTCAGAGCCATGAACCTGCCCTCGCGATCTTTGACGAAGAACGACACGTCGGGCATCCAATCGAACAGCTTCAGAATCTCCTGACCGGGAGCCAATCGATCGAAAAACCCTTGTCTATGGAGTGTCTTTTTCATGCTGTTTTTTTACACAAGAATAATCGCTCAATGCAAGACAACCAAGTGTTTTGCAGCCAAACTGGTCTCCGAATCAAGCATCCTCCCCCACAGCTGCTCACCCACCATGTTCGTTTCTTTTCGCAACCTGATCCCTTTGCTTTTCGTTTGGCCTGCGGTGACCTGCGTCATCGTCCACGCGAACGACGACATTGATTTCAATCGCGACATCCGGCCGATTCTTTCGGACCGGTGTTACTTCTGCCACGGTCCCGATGAAGCCACCCGGGAAGCGGACCTGCGATTGGATGTTCGCGAAGATGCCGCGTACGTCTTGGAATCAGACGAGTTGCTGGACCGCATTCAAAGCGACGATCCCGATCTGCTGATGCCACCACCGCACGCGAATCTGGAGCTGACCGACGAGCAGAAAGAGATGCTCAAGCGTTGGATCGACGAAGGAGCTCCTTACGCAGCGCATTGGTCGTTTGAAAAACTGCCTCTGACGGTCGAAACGCCCTCGGTCAAACAGGCCGACTGGCCCCAACAAACCATCGATCCATTTGTTCTGGCCAAAATCGAAGCGGCCGGGCAACAGCCCAACCCTGAAGCGGATCCGTTGCGCTGGTTGCGACGAGTCACGTTGGACTTGACCGGGTTGCCACCATCAGCGGAAACCATTCAGAGCTTTGAACAAGCCGTCCAGAAAGATCGCGAACGAGCGTATGAAGCGGCGGTCGATGAGCTGCTGAAGTCCTCCGCGTTCGGCGAACACATGTCGATCGCCTGGCTCGACGTCGCTCGCTACGCCGATTCTTACGGCTACCAAAGCGACAAACTCAACACGCAGTGGCCCTACCGAGACTGGGTCGTTCGTGCTCTGAACCAGAATCTTCCTTACGACGATTTCTTGACCTGGCAAATCGCCGGTGACTTGCTGGAAGACCCCACGCCAGACCAACGGCTGGCCACCGCTTTCAATCGCATTCACCGTCTCAACAACGAAGGCGGTGCGGTCTTTGAAGAGTGGCGAATCGAAAACGCTGCTGATCGCGTCCACACCTTCAGCACTGCCGTGATGGGACTGACATTGGAGTGCGCCCGATGCCACGATCACAAGTACGACCCGATCACCGCTCGTGACTTCTATTCGCTCTCGGCGTTCTTCAACTCGATCGACGAAAGCGGCGTCTACGATCGAACCGAAAAAGTGCCCTGCCCGTCAATGCTGCTTCCAACCGAAGAAGAATCCGCGGCACTCGAACAAGCTCGCACACAACTGGCCGCTTCAGAACAACACTACCAAGCGGTTCTTGCAGATGCGAAGGAACGTTTCAAGACCAGCGAAGCGACTTCCATCACCGCCGACGACATCCCCGACCTCCGCCTCGCCTTGGCGCTGGACCAAGGATTCGACAACGCCGTCAAACCCGTTTATCACCCGTCCGAGTCCGACCGGTCTTGGGCGAGGATGTGTGATTTGGTCCCCGTCGAGAATTGCGAGATCGCTCGGCTGAATCCAACGCTGGCCGATGACGAAAAAGCTCGCTCAGCAGCCAAGGACGATTCCAAAGCACCATCAACCGATCAAGCCAACGGTCCAATCGAACGAATGGCATTGCAGCTCGATGGCGAACGCGGCGTGACTGCTCACGAGATTGAACCGCTGGATCGCTGGACGTCTTTCACCGTCGTTGTCACGCTCAACGATCCCGAACGATCACCGGAACGCAGCCTGATCGTCCACCACACTCGCGGCACCGACTGCGGCTACAACGGGTACGACCTGACGATCCAAGACGGCCACCTCGAATCTCGTTTGGCTCGGGTTTGGCCTGGCAACGCGATCAGCGTCAAAACGGTGGAATCGATCCCAGCCAAACAATGGCATCAAGTCGCGGCAACCTACGACGGGTCCTCCCAGGCGTCGGGGCTGAAACTTTTCCTCAACGGTCGGGAACTGGAAACGGTGACGCTGCGTGACGAAGTCAAAAAGTCATGCAATGTCGTCGTCGACCATGGCGGAGACTTCGTGATCGGCCAACGTTTCCGAGCTCGTGGCTTCGCCGGCGGCTTGATCGATGACGTCCGACTGTACGAACGCAACCTGACGCCACTTGAACTGCAAGTCCTCGCAACCGGCGAGGCTCAACCTGCCGACGAAGTGACGTTCGCGTCCGCCATCGATCAAGTCACTCGCGATGCGGTTGCTCAACTTCGCCAGGCTCGACATCAATATGTGATGGCCGAAGAAGTCATCCAAGAAGTCCCCATCATGCGTGAAATGGAGCAACCTCGCGAAACGCACCTGTTGCTCCGCGGGGAATACGATGCCAAGACCGACGAAACCACACGCGTGGAACGAACGGTCCTGAAAGCCATCCCGATTCCGTTCCCTGAGGACGCTCCGAAAGACCGCTTGGGCCTGGCTCAATGGATCACGCACCCAGAACACCCACTGACCGCTCGTGTAGCCGTCAACCGACTGTGGGGCAACTTCTTCGCCGATCCATTGGTCCGCACGCCCGAGAACTTTGGTTTGCAAGGCGACCTGCCAACGCATCCCGAATTGCTGGACTGGTTGGCTCGCGATTTCGTCGATCACGACTGGGACATCCAACGCATGTGCCGGAACATCGTGCTGTCAGCGACTTATCGGCAAGACTCCCGCTGCACCCAGGAAAAATTTGAGAGCGACCCGACGAACCAATTGCTCGCCCGGGGCCCGTCCTACCGACTCGCAGCCGAACAAATTCGCGATCTCGCACTGGCCGCCTCTGGGTTGCTGAACCCCGAGATGGGCGGCCCACCAGTGTCGCCGTATCAACCGGGCCAAGACCTGTGGCGAGAATCCAACGGGATGTCGCCTGCGTATCAACAATCAGTCGGCAAGTCGCTCTACCGACGTTCGCTGTATTCCGTTTGGAAACGCACCTCGCCGCTTCCCAACATGATGGTCTTCGATGCCTCGACGCGGGAAGTCTGCACCGTCAAACGCTCGCGAACCAACACGCCGTTGCAAGCACTCGTGCTGCTCAACGACGAACAGTTCATCGAAGCGACCCGGGTGTTGGCGACCCACTTGGTGAGCGACCAAGCCCCTGAACAGAGAATTGAAAATGCGTTCCTGAAGCTGGCCGGACGACGTCCCGATGCAACCGAACGGGAAGAACTTGTCACGCTTTATCAACGCGAACTGGACTTCTTTGAGGAAGACGTCGAGTCCGCCCAAAGCTACCTGTCCATCGGTGAGCGAGAACTGCCCCGCGAAGTTTCCCTTCCCGAACTCGCCGCAATGACCTCGTTGTGCCAAGTCATTCTGAACTTGGACGCCACGATTTGGAAACGCTAGCAGGCAGACGAGCCCGCGTTGGTACATCGCCGCCATTTTTAACGCATGCAGATTGGGAACTCTTGCCGGTCAGAGTTGTCGATGTCGGCCAAGAGTGGCCAACCTACATCAGAATCACAACCCGACGCATGAGTGAGGGACCACATCGAATCCCTCGCTTGCGCATTCGGGTTGTCAAAGATGCTTCGCCGCGTCGGCCCAAGTCTCGAACGAGTTCATCCGCAAACATTCCTGCCTGTTTCGAACCGTCCATCCGAAGTCTGCTTCCCACCCTTCCAAGTCCTCCCCCAACTCGCCTTCTTCCTTGCGAGGGAAACCATCATGACTCCTGACTTTTCACTGCAATCCAAACGCCGTGTCTTCCTTAAACAAGCCACCTCCACCGTCGGTGCCGCCGCACTCGCGCACTTGCTCGGGCGCGACATGGCATCGGCTGCGACACCCACGCCAGACCTCGGCGGGATGCACTTTGCTCCCAAAGCAAAACGCATCATCTACTTGTTCCAATCGGGCGGACCGGCCCAGCAAGACTTGTTTGATCACAAGCCGATGCTGGAACAAATGCACGGACGCGAATTGCCACCTGAGGTCCGCGGTGAACAACGTTTGACCGGCATGTCGGTGAACCAAAGCTCGCTGCCGGTGGCGGCCTCCAAGTTCAAGTTTGCTCAACACGGGCAATCTGGTGCCTGGCTGAGCGAACTGCTGCCCTATCACCGCGACATCGTCGACGACGTGTGCTTCATCAAATCGATGCACACCGAAGCGATCAACCACGACCCCGCGATCACGTTTTTTCAAACCGGGTCGCAGATCGCGGGCCGGCCATCGCTCGGTTCCTGGATCTCCTACGGGCTGGGCAGCGAAAACGATGACCTTCCCGCCTTTGTGGTGCTGGTCACCAAAGGCCAAGGCGGCCAACCGCTGTACTCGCGTTTGTGGGGCAACGGATTCCTCGACTCCAAGTACCAAGGTGTCCAGTTCCGTGGCGGTGAAGATCCGGTGTTGTATTTGTCCAACCCCGACGGCATCTCGCGTGATCATCGACGTCACCAACTCGATTCGATCAACCGTTTGAACTCGCATCAATTCCAACGTGAGTTTGATCCGGAGATCCAGTCACGCATCGCTCAGTACGAGATGGCGTTCAAGATGCAAACCAGTGTGCCTGACGCAACGGATTTTTCCGACGAACCGGAGTCCACGTTTGAACTGTACGGTGAAGACGCCAAGCAACCGGGGACCTTCGCCGCCAACTGTTTGTTGGCGAGGCGTTTGGCCCAACGCGACGTGCGGTTCATTCAGCTCTACCACCAAGGATGGGACCAACACTCCAATTTGCCCAAGGGAATCACCGGCCAAGCCAAGGAAACCGACCAAGCATCCGCGGCGCTCGTCAAAGACCTCAAGCGTCTGGGGATGTTGGATGACACCTTGGTCATCTGGGGCGGTGAGTTTGGACGCACGTCGTACTCACAAGGCACCCTGACGCCGGGCAACTACGGGCGAGATCACCATCCGCGTTGCTTCACGACCTGGATGGCAGGCGGCGGAACCCGGCCCGGCATGAGCTACGGAACGACGGACGAATTCAGCTACAACGTGGCTGAAAACGGGGTCCACGTGCACGATTTCAATGCCACGATCCTGAATCTGATGGGCATCGATCACGAGCGACTGACCTACAAGTACCAAGGCCGCCGGTTCCGCCTGACCGATGTGCACGGGCATGTTGTCCGCGACATTCTGGCTTGATCTTCAGGTGATCACGTTGTGCCCGATGCTTGCCTGCACATGACATTCAGGTGCATATCGATCGGGACAAATTCGCGACAGTCCACCGCGTGTGACGCTTCGCCACAGGTTTCACCACCCTCCGTGCCGCAATAATTTAGACTGACGTTTGCGTGCTGGCCTTCGTGACACCTCTCGTTTTGTCAGTCGTCATTCGCTGTGATGGATCCGCTACGGCATCAACCCCAAGATCATTCCCATGATGGACGTTGAGATACTCAGTCGGTTGCAGTTCGCGGGAACGATCATGTTCCACTACCTGTTCCCGCCATTGTCGATCGGGTTGGGTCTGCAGTTGTTCTTGTGCGAACTCGCATCCTATCGGACTCGCGATCCTGCTTGGGAAGCCGCGGCCCGGTTTTGGACTCGGGTTTTCGCAGTCAATTTCGCGATGGGCGTGTCCACCGGCATCGTGATGGAATTTGAGTTCGGCACCAACTGGGCCGCCTACTCACGCTTCGTTGGTGACGTGTTTGGATCGGCGCTCGCCGCGGAAGGCATCTTCGCCTTCTTCTTAGAAAGTGGGTTCTTGGCCGTGCTGGTGTTTGGCTGGGACCGGGTTGGTCCGACCATGCACTTGTTCAGCACGTTGATGGTGTCTCTTGGGTCGATATTCAGTGCGGTTTGGATCGTGGTCGCCAACAGTTGGCAACAAACACCAGCGGGATACCACATCGTGTGGCACGACGTGCAAGGTGAATCCATGCCGCGAGCGGAGGTCACCGATTTCTGGGCCATGGTTTTCAATCCCTCCTCGGTGGACCGACTGACTCACACCTTGATCGGTGCGTTTGTCTTGGGAGCCTTCTTTGCCGCGTCCGTTTGCGCCTACTACTTGCTCAAAGGGCGACATGAAGAGTTCGCTCGTCGCTGCTTGTCGATCGCTCTGCCCACCTCGTTGTTGTTCACGATCCTTGCGGCTGCGACCGGACATGACTCGGCTCAAAAGCTGGTCGAAACACAACCTGCCAAACTCGCTGCGATGGAGGCTCACTTCGAAACAACTGACCAACCCACCGGGCTCTACCTTTTCGGTTGGCCCGATGCAGAAGACGAGACCGTTCACTTCGGTGTCCAAATCCCCTACCTGTTGAGCCTGATGGTTCACAACGATCCCATGGAACCCGTTCTGGCAATGGATCAGATCCCGGCTGATGAACGCCCGCCGGTGTGGCTGCCCTTCCAAACCTTTCACCTGATGGTCGGCTTGGGAACGATGATGATCGGGGTGGCGGGACTGGCCTGTTGGTTCTGGTTTCGTGATTCCTTGTCGCAGCGACGTTGGTTGCTGTGGACCATTGTGTTCATGCCCGTTGCCGCGATGACCGCCAATCAAGCGGGATGGGTCACCGCCGAAGTGGGGCGGCAACCGTGGATCGTTTACCCCTCCGTTCAAGACGGTGTGGAGATGATGGGTTTGAAGACCGCCGATGGACTCAGTGAATCCGTGACCGCCGAACAAGTCCTCAGTTCGATCATTCTATTTGGCATCATCTACTCGATGCTTTTCGCGGTCTGGGTGTTTGTGCTGAATCATAAAATCCAACATGGCCCCGAGAGTGTCGAGGCTCTGCTGGAACACAAACGAACCACGCGAGCGGATTCCATGTCCGAGCAATTTGAACGCAGCGGCAAATCGCACGGCGGTGACTTTCTCGAGGAGGACTCGCAATGAGCTACGAAACCGTGACGTTTGTCTGGTTCGTGTTGCTGGGCGTGCTGTTGTGCGGCTACGCGATCCTGGATGGCTTTGATCTCGGGGTCGGAATCCTTCATCCGTTCCTCGCGAAAACCGATCAAGAACGCCGACTGGTGATGAACTCCATCGGGCCGCTCTGGGACGGCAATGAAGTCTGGCTGGTCACCTTTGGTGGAGCCTTGTTTGCTGCGTTCCCCGTCGCTTACGCCACCGTGTTCAGCAGTTTCTACCTGGCTTTCTATCTGCTCCTGACCTGCTTGATCGGACGCGCCGTCAGTCTTGAGTTCCGTTCCAAAGTCCATTCACCCACCTGGCGACGACTGTGGGACTTTGGCTTCTTTCTGTCCTCCACTTCCGCGGCGATGCTGCTGGGCGTCGCCGGGGGAAACGTCATGCAGGGAATGGAACTTGGTCCCAAGTATCACTACGAAGGCAGCCTGCTCAGCCAACTGGGGTGGTACCCGTTGATGATCGGGATGTTGACCGTGTCCCTGTTTGCACTGCACGGTGCGATCTACTTGTATCTCAAAACCGAGCATGAACTGCAGAGCCGAGTTCGATCCGCGATCACGCCGCTGTTCTACGTGTTCGCGGGAATGTACTCACTGGCAACCCTCGCGACGTGGTGGCATGTGCCTCACGCCACCGAGAACATCGCCAATTACCCTCTCCTTTGGATCGTCCCGATCCTCAATGCGTTGGCCGTGCTGAACATCCCCAGGGCCATGCACCTGGGCAAACCAGCGTACGCCTTCTTTTCATCGGCGATGGTGATCCTGGCTCTGGCATCGTTGTTCAGCGTCGCGATCTACCCGAACTTCATGCTGTCGACGATCGACCCCGCCTACAGCATCACACTGGACAACGCTCGCAGCAGTGAAGGCACCCTGAACATCATGTTGATCATTGCCGGACTGGGCATGCCCTGTGTGCTCAGCTACACCCTTGTCATCTACTGGATCTTCCGTGGGAAGGTACGTATCGACACCAACAGCTACTGAACGTGCCTGGAACACGACGGTTGCTCAAGCGTTTCGGTCGAACAGCAATCCGTTGAGTGAACGCCCCCGCGAGGTCGAGACACCCAAGAGTGATTGCAGATTGACCAGAGTCTCCTTGGTCACGTTGTAGGCATCCAGTGCGTCTGAATTTTGGCTGTCGTACTTGCCGCCGGAAGCCAATTGAAACAGATCCACCAACGCGGTTTGCGTTGCTTCCAAAGCGGTCCCCGTCAAAGAGGACACCTGAGACCCACGGTAAGACTCCGCCGCCGCTCCATTGGCCGTGATGGTGAAGTTATCAAAACTCCCGCGAAAACCTTCAGCGATTTGGAACCCGATTCGAACGCCATCCTGTTCGAATTCATACCGGCCATTGACCTTGTCCACTTCTTGACCATTGATTGCAAACTGTTCGCTCTTTGCCGAGGAGTGATAGGTGCTTGGGGTTCCTGTGCGACGCTTGGCGGTGACCTCCGAATCAATTTCAAAGGCGTCGATGGCTCCGACAAACTTGTCGACGAACTCGAGGTCGATCGAACTTTCCCCGACGGAAACCTCAAAGGTGCTGGTCGCCGAAGTGTACGTTTCACCGTTGATGGTCGCTTGCCCGTCTTGCCCATTCGCGTTGCCGTTGCCGTCACCACCTGTGACGGAAAACTCGTCCTCCTCCGAGCGCAACGTGATGGGATCGATCGCCCCCAGGAACCCTGTCTCGACGTCAAAGCTCATCACCGCGGAATCAACGGTGATCTCAAATTCATTGCCATCCGCAACGAAGGATTGGCCATTGATCGTGGCCTCGGCGTCCACCCCATAGGCAGTCCCGGTTTCGTCTCCGCCGGTGAGATCGAAATCGCCGTCCGAAGTGGTCACCTCGATGGGGTCGAACGCTCCCGTGAACCCAGACTGCACGTCAAAGGAATACGATCCCAGTGAATCGGTGTAGTCCATCTGATTCCCATCGGCGGTGACCGATTCACCATTGATGGTGAGCTGGGCGTCCGTGCCCGTGGCGTTTCCATTGCCGTCACCGCCATCCGTGCTGAAGGATCCCGATGTCACGTCCACTTCGACCTTGCCTTTGGTTCCTTCGTTTTGGCTTTCCAATGTCAGTGTGCTACCCGACAACGTCGCGACCACTCCTGTGTCACCAGTCTGATCGTTGATGTCATCCCGAAGCGAACTGAGCGATTGAAACGTCGACACATCAATTTCCACGGTTCCCAATTCACCGGTGAGATTGAAGGTGGCTCTGCTGGTGGCGGCCCCCCAAAAACCATCATAAGTCAGCTGCCCTCGGGTGGCCGTTTGGTCCACGGTACCACTGAGAATGTTGGTCGAACGAGGCTCCGAAGAGTTCACTGTGAACCCTTGAATCTGACTCGCGTTGACTCCCTCGACGTCGACATACTGCGTGATGTCGTCCAATGTCACCTGGATGCTTTCCGACGACCCAACGGTCTGCCCACGGAACTGAAGTGTGTCGCCATCGACAGTCGCAACCACTCCTGTCGATTCCGTCTCCGCATTGATTCGATCGCGAACATCCGTCAGAGCTTCCCCTTGAGCGATCGCGATTTGCTCGCTGCCTGAGTTGCCCGACAGAGTGAACACAGCCGTGTCGACGACGTTGCCACCGCTGCCTTGGTATTGCAACTTGGCGGCGTCAGCGGCGGTGGTGATGGTCCCGGACAGATTGACCTCAGCCCCGTCTGCGATGCTCTGCAAATCAAATCGGGGAATCTGTGCCGCGTTGACGCCTTCGATCGTGGGGCGGAATTGGCGAACAACATTGGACAGACGAACTTCCGCGTCGTCGCCACGCAACTGCGACACAAGTCGAAGCTCGTTGCCATTGACTTCCGCCTTGACCCCCGTGAACGCCGACACATTGTTGATCTTCTCGGCAAACGAAATCAATGATTCACCACGAGTGGTTTCCACATTGGCGCTGCCAAGGTCTCCGGTCAAATCAAAGTTGGCCGAACCCGAGACCAACCCACCGGCGCTGCCTTGATAGGTCAGTCTCGCAACCGTCGCCACCGAGTCGACTTGCCCCTGGATGGTTTGCGAGACGCCGTTCGACAACCGGCTCATGTCCACACGATCCACCTGTGACTCGTTGACTCCAAAAAGCTGGTTCTCGCCCTCGTTCCGTCCTGTTCGGATCGGACGCACCGTCGCTTCCAGGCTTTGCGAGGTCCGCGATGTCAAACGCAGTTTTCCATCCACTTCAATCGCTTTGACACCAACGTTCTTCGAGTTGATTTGTTGAGCCATCCCGGAAATCGAACGTCCCGGTTGAAACTGAATCCGTCGTTCCGAGTCGCCGACCTTCAGATCGAGGGTGCCGCCGCCCTGCAAACGCCCCGCGTCGGTGATCAGGATCTCGGCGTTGCCAGCCTGCTGGGTGATACCACCAGAGAAACGAGCCGATGCATTGGGTGGCAGCGAGAGGATTTCCAAGTCTTTGATCTGACTGGAATCGAGACCACGCACGACGGAATTCTCGGATCCGCCCAACGTCAACGATTGCCCCAAGAGTTCGCTGATTTCAGTCAGAGCCGTGTCGATACTGCCCTGAAAACTCGTGAATGAACTCCCAACTCGTGCAGCATCCAAGAGCTTTTCGCTGATCCCGGCAACCAATGAATTGATCCGGTCAGACGTGGTGTCCACGCGACGAAGAAGCGTTTCGGGTTCAGCCTGACTGGACGCACGGGCGCTCAGTTGAAAATTCTCGACAAGGAGAGACTGACTGGCGAAACTCGTTGATGTACTGGAGCTGATTGTCATCGTAGGGGGTACTTGGTTTGGAACAGCTGACTGCCCATGTCACCTAAGAAGGAACCCCCCGGCTCCCGAACTGCCCTCGGATGAGGCAGCACCTGAACTCTAGGTCACGATCGCAGCTGAAGCCTCATAAATATGCGAATTTCACCACCTGCCAAGATCAGATCACGCAATCACCCAGCAGTATTCACTGCTGTTCTGGACGCCAAGCCTTGTTTCGGTCACCGGCTCGACCTGTTGGGGCAGCGATCCTCGACAGGTTAAAGTACCGGCCTCCCACGTCGTCGTGGCTCAGACGAGCGGTTGCCACACGACCAGTCCCACCGCCAAACCACAAGATTTCGTCATGGAAAAAGTGCTGATCGTCATCGGCGATGCCACCGAGTTGCTGGACACGATGTACCCGTATTACCGGCTGCAAGAAGCCGGGTTCGAACCGATCGTGACCGCACCCGAGAAACGGCTCTACCAACTGGTGCTGCACGAAGTGAAACCAGGTTGGACGATCACCAAGGAATGGGAAGGTTACACGCTCGATTGCGACGTCCCCTTCGCCGAGGTGAAAGAAGACGACTACGCGGGCATCTTCTTCTCCGGCGGCCGAGCACCGGAGTACATTCGCTACGACAAAGACTTGGTGCGGATCACGCAACACTTCTTTGACACCAACAAACCCATCGCCAGCGTTTGTCACGGGGTCGAGATTCCCGCCTACGCCGATCGCGTTCGAGGACGCCGAATGGCCACCGTTGCCAAGTGCCAATTCGACTTAGAAGTTTGCGGCGGAATCTTCGTTGACGAACCCTGCGTCATCGACGGCAACCTCGTCAGCGGACGCACCTACCGCGACAACGGTTTCTACATCGCACCCTGGATCAACCAACTCGAAGCCGCTCGCGATTCCAAGGGCTAAGCAGGTGGAAAGCAATCATCGGAAATCATCATGTGAGCCGTTTGGGCGTTAGCCCCGGTTGTACGCGGAAGCAACAACGCTTGCCCAAACGGTTCTAATACCGAAAGACTCCTGCCGACCTGCCTGGCATCCCGGATGAGACACCATCCGAAACATGTCATGCGAAGTCAAACAAGCGTCCAACGAGGAGAGCCCAAATCCTCTTGGCAACCGCACCAACGCGAATCCCGTGTGCACCGCTTGGCTAATTGACCTCCGTCCCCTTTTTATTGGGTCGGCCGAATGGGTTCTTTCAACTCACTGGCCGATGCGGTGGAAGTACCACACCTGACTGGACCAATCCGCAGGTGGATGCAAACGAACCTCGGGGCCTGGCACATCGTCGCCGGCTGAGTTCTGACCCTGAGCCTCGCGGGTCAGAACGCCGTCCTCGGGTGCCCATCCGTTGACCAATCGGAAGCCACCGTTTCCAGCCGGAATGAAGAACCATTGCTGGCTCGTCCAAGTTTCATCGAGCGACTGCATCCCCACCGTGCTGCCCGGCAAGACATCCTCTGGATCGTCGCTGACCGCTGGCTGTCGCGTCAGGTAGTCCGCCCCATCGCCCCACAAATTGCGAATGCGATAGGCACTGGGGCCAATGCGTTCCAGTTCCCACTTCAAACTCGACCAAGACTCCGATTGCTCGTCCAAACGCTCGGCGTAGACTTCCGAGCTCGGGACAAATTGGCCTTCCGAGGCGGGTTGCCCAAAGCGTGCCAGGTACGACGTTTGCCAATCCCAACCGCTGGTCACTCGATAGGTGTCGAACGGTCGATTCAACAGCGTCGCCTGCATCTGCACATAAGCCAACTTGGGCGAGATCGGAACCACGCCATCGCCGCCTGCGATCGGCGTTGCGAACATCGATGTCCCCGGTGGCACCACCGTGTCCGAGTATCCCGGGCGACGATCGGCCAACGTCAGTGTGAAGTCCGTGTCCTGCAACCATGAGGTCTGATCGGTGTAATCCCACATCAAGAACGACTTGCACGCGGGTTGCTCGAGCGCGATCTGCAACAGGTTCGAAAACACGCGAGCTTGTCGCTGAAGTTGTTCCTGCGACGGCGGACTGCCCGTCGGATCTTGCGTGTGCACGGCCGCTACATCGCACTCGGTGATGAAGACCTGAAAACCCTCATTGGCAAACCGCTGAAAGTTTTCACGGATGCTGTCGTAGTTGGGTTCGTAGCGAAGGTCGAGCCAGTGGTTTTGGAAACCAACGCCGTCGATCGGAACCCCTTGATCGCGCAGTCGCTTGCACAACGCCAACAACCGATCTGACTTGTCGTTCACGGTTTCGGCGGAGTACTCATTGAGAATCAGCAACGCGTTTGGATCGGCTTCGTGAGCCCACTCAAACGCTTTCGCGATGTAGTCCGGCCCCATCGCCGCGTACTCTTTGTAAGGCACGAAGTTCTCGCCACTACCGAGCCCCATCCGAAGCCCATCGGCATCCATCACATCGCCGTTGTCACCGAGGACTTCGTTGACAACGTCCCACACCCAAACACCACCCGAAACACTGCCCGCCATCGTGGACGTGTACTGCTGCAACACCTGCTCAACGTCTTCATTGGGCAATTGCTGAAACCATGGCAAGCGAACATTCTCGGTCGGGTAGACCAACACGTGAGCATGCACCTGCATCCCATTCTGAACCGCCCACGCAACATTTCGCGTCAGTCCCGACGTGTCGATCGGCTGCGTCGGATCAGTCCAAGGGCCAAACGGCATGAATGCCTTTGCAGTCACCGCATTGAACTCCGAGCGAGCCAGATCCAGGACCGGTGTGTCGAGTGAATCGGTGTCGTACCCGCCCATCACCCCGCCAATCGCAAAGTTCGGCGGCACGAGCTCCCTCAGGCGATCGCCAGGGAAAGCTTCCTGTCCCGAAGCATCGGGCAGCCATCCGGACGCAAGACCAAGCAGAACCACACAAACCGTGTGAAAAGAAGCACTTCTTGAGGAAAACATGCACACGACCAGTGGAATCATCTGAAGGAACGGGGATCCCAAGAGACCCCCCTTCGCACAGATTGTAGCCCGGTCAAACCCCGAAGCTTCCGTTTTCGGAGTTGTTCAGAATTTCCAACTGGCCTCGACGAACACCGCATCGTGCAAATCGAATTCAATCGCATCCTGCTCGTACTCCAGCGATCGGTTGAAGACGTAGCCGACCTCCATTCCCCATCCCCGATTGCCCGTCACAAGCGTTTCGTAGCCACCGAAGACCCGAAGGCCATTCACGGTCAATTCATCGCTTTGGCCGTCTCTGACGCCGCCTTCGCGGGTCACCGCCCATGTATTGCCACCGATTGAACCACCGAAAAACGCCCAGCCTTCTGCCTGGCCCGGATCGACCCACAATCGGCGATTGAGTTGCGGACGGGGCATCATCAGATCAATCTTCCACTCCGGCGAAGGCGTCCATGTCAGGCCAATCGCTGGCAACACACCCAGGTCGCTGCGATCGAAGTAAACCGCCCCCAGCGAAAGGCTCAGATCATCTCGGCATTGCCAATTCACGAGCCCCAGTCCAAACAAGCGAAACGCGTTGTCACTGGTGGTGAAATCGCTGCGAACGGACGGCGTTGCAATCACGATCGTTGAGATTCGCTCATTCCACTTCTTGCGGTGAAACAACGTCACGCCGGTGCTGTACAGCGTCTCGGGAGCATCAATGCCCGATAGACCGCTGAGATGGTCCGCACGAAAGAACGGACGCACACCTAGCAGGTTGTCGAGGTTTCCCAAAGGAATGCCCGTGCTCAGCCGAACCTCCCAAAACGCCCCATCAAGCCCGCCAGTGGTCCCGGGGCCGACGGGAGAGCCACTGCCATCGGTGAGATAACCACCCAGCAGTTCGCCACCTTGGAAAACACCCCGCCGGAAATTCTCGAGTTCCATCTCCGGCGGACTCGCGACGGCCCATTGCTGGGGCGCATTGATTTGCACCGGCAGTTCGGCCGCTGAAAACTGAGCGACCGACGGTTGAGTTGGTTGCCCTTGAGCGACAGCGGTTCCAGCGGTGAACCACAAAAAGAAACCACCCAGAACGAACGAACGTGCACGATCCAATGTGCGACGTCGAAACCGTGTGCCCTCGTCCATGAGGTCTCACTCGTTCAGATGGGATAGGGCTGACAGGAATCGAACCTGCACTCCCGAAGGAACTAGATCCTAAATCTAGCGCGTCTGCCAGTTCCGCCACAGCCCCGTGGCGACCAGACTCAGGCCTGGTCGGTCAATCAAAAGCACCGAAGCGAGCATTCGACGGTGAAGTCGAACATCGTTGCATCGTCACTTTGGCTTTTCGTCGTTGCTGGTTGCAACGATGAAAAATTCGCAGTCCCGATCAGCTGGCGCCGGGTTCGCCGCCTTCGGCGGCCACCGTTGGAACGACCCAAACCTTCAGGCTGGCGTCGACTTCGCTGTGCAGGTGAATCTTCACCGTGTACAGACCCAACTCTTTCAAAGGACCTTCCAAGCGGATCTGGTCTTGAGCCAAGGTGATCCCGCTGGCCTTGAGGGCATCCACGATTTCGTGAGGGCCGACACTGCCGTACAAGTGACCTTCGTCGTTGGCGTTGGCTTCGATCGTGATCGACTGCTTGGCCAATTCGTCGGCTTGTTCGCGATAGCTTTTCAGCTTTTCCAACTCGATGGCACGCAATTTTTCGCGGTGCTTTTCGACCATTCGTTTGTGGTGATCGGTCGCGATCGTTGCCAAGCCTTGTGGCAACAAGTAGTTCAACGCGTAGCCGGATTTGACTTCGACCAAGTCACCTTGGCGTCCGAGGTGCTCCACGTTGTGGATCAACAGCAGTTCAATGCCGCCGTTCTGTCCTTTTGGAAGACGTTTGAAGTGGCTATTCGCACGCCGAGTCGCTGATTTTGACATGGTTCAGGGGTCGAAGAAAAAAGGGTTCTGATTCGGGATGAACGGAGGTGACGTGAACGTCAGGCGGCAGTTTGGAAGCTAGAACGGGATATCTGGCTCGTCGTAACCTGGGCCGTCTCCGGTCGGTTGTGAATCATGCGAGGAAGGAGTATTGGAATTGACGTAATTGGAAGGTTGCGAGTCGACTCGAGACGCTTCCGAGCTGGGTCGTGAGGCTGCGGGTCGTCCGCCTCCACCACCACCGCCACCGGATTCACCTCGGCCGCCGATCATCTGCATGCGTTCGCCGATCACTTTGACCTTGGAACGCTTCTGACCGTCTTTTTCCCACGTGTCCTGTTTCAGACGGCCTTCGACGAAGATCGGAGAACCTTTGGAAAGGTACTCACTGGCAACTTCTGCGGTGCGTCCAAAAAGCGTGATTTCGAAGAACGAAACATCTTCGACCCACTGTCCATCGGACGCTTTGCGTTTTTCGTTGACTGCGATCGAAAACTCCGCGACGGCCATCCCACTCGGCAAATAACGCAGTTCAATGTCACGGGTTAAATTCCCCATCAACATCACGCGGTTAAAACTTGCCATGGTTGAGTCCTCCCGGAATTCAAATCAGTCGTGATCAAGCATCAGCGGTTTCAGCAACCGCTTCGCCGGAGTTTTCGGTTGACTCTTCGTCGGCACCTTCCGCACCAGCGGGTCCGGTGAACTGTTCACCGCGAGCGTTGGCCAGGATGGGCTCGACCAAACGTGGGTCCAACCGGATGGTCAGCTCCCGAATGACGGGCTCTGCCAAGGCAAAACCGCGAGCCAACTTGGTCAAGTTGGGACCTTCCATGCTGAAATAGATCAGGTAGTAGGTGCCTTTTTGGTGCTTGTCGATTGGATAAGCAAGCTTTTGCTCCATCCACATCCGACTGACTTGCACTTCACCACCGTTCTCGGCGATCAGCTCTTCGAGCTGCTTCGCGACGCCACCGGGGTCGCGTGCGTAGTGGTTGCTATCGAGGATGAAAAGCGTTTCGTAAGTGTTGACTTTTGCCACGGGACAGATCGCGGGAGGTGCGGGAACGGGAAAAAAAGTGACTAAGCGCCGCTGGCGGCATTGTAACGGTTCATGGCTTCCGTCACCCCCTTGGCCACCCAACAAGCGGTGGCGTCGCAGGAATGCACGATGGCATGTTCCATTTCTTCTAATTCAGTTTTGTCAAACTTGCCCAAAACATAATCCGACACCTGCCATTTTGCTGGCGGACGTCCAATTCCGATCTTTAGTCTCGCCCATTGATCGCTGCCGAGGTGACGAATGATGTCGACCAGGCCTTTTTGACCACCTGCGGAACCCGATCGTCGCAATCGAACGCGACCGGTTTCGAGGTTCAAGTCATCACAAATGACGAGGATGTCTTCCGGGGAAAGTTTGTAATAATCAATTGCCTTGCGGACACTTTGCCCACTGGCGTTCATGTAGGTATGCGGGCAAAGCACCAAAACCTTTTCGTTTTCGATGCGACACTCGCTGATTTCTCCCTCAAATTTGGTCGTCGGGGGAGAACCGACAAACCGACGCACCAAAGCGTCAGCGACCATGAATCCAATGTTGTGGCGAGTCTGATCGTACTTACGACCAGGGTTCCCCAAGCCGACGACTAACTTCACTCGTCTGCGTCGCCAGAGCCTTTGCTGATCACCTCAGGTTCCGCCAAGGAGTCGCCTGCTTCGGCGATTTCTTCATCGCGTTGGGCTTCGATGTGAGCGATCACGACGTCGCCGTCGGTGATCAATTCCACACCCTCAGGCAAGGTCAGGTCGCTAGCCAGTTTGTGCTGGCCGACACCCAATTCGGCGATTTCCAGAACCAGGTGGTCAGGAATCGAACCTGCCGAACAACGAATTTCAACTTCGAAAACGTTTTCGAGCAACATGCCGCCTTCGCGAACACCAACGGCTTCGCCGTGATGCACGATCGGCACGCCCAACTCAACCTTTTCCTTCAGGTTGACCCGAATCAGGTCCATGTGCAGCACTTCGATTCCCAAGGGATCCCACTGCATGTCGCTGACCAAGGCGGTCTCATCGACATCGCCAGCCAGTTGAACCGTCTTGCTGTGGTGACGCAGCAAACCTTTGACTTGCGCCGAAGGGACCGCCAAGTGCTCGTTGGCTTCGCCGTGACCGTACAAGACTGCGGGAACATGACCGTCGCGACGCAAACGGCGAGTGGCGGCCGTGCCGGTGGATTCACGTTTGGTGACTTGAATGACGTCCGTCATAACGGGGACCGACCTGGGCAATAAAAGTGGAGATGGAAGGGGAAAACCGCGGTGAAATCTTGTTCGCAGCCATCATCGTTGAACCAAAACCGGCACTTTGGAAAGTGTGATTCCGAACACGGGGCGCGGGATTCCTGGCGGAGCAATTTTTCGAAGCACGGCAGTATGCCGATTTCCTGCCTGTCTGCAAGGCCAAAACTACCTGTTTTGCGTCCTCGATCCAGTTGCACTGGCAATGGCATCGTTGATCGCATCCAACATCCGGCCCAATGAAGCTTCGTCCAACCCTCGATTTCCCAGGTGTTCTCGCAACGCGGGAGTCCAAGGAATCGACGTTTTTCCCGGCAATTTCTGCAGCGCAAAGGCTCGATCACTGGGGATGGTCCAGGAGATTTCGTTTCCATCGACATGAATCGCACGATCCTCCACCGTATCAGCCGGAATGAGATGAATCGGCATCGCCGATTCGATCGCCCACTGCCTTGCCCCCGGCGGCGTGAGCTCTTCGTTGAGCAGCCAGACCGCCATCGCCGTCCGCCCCGTCTGGGGGTGCGTCCAAATCAAATGCCGCATCCGGCGATCGACATGTTGAGCGTTGATGGACATCACGGCGGTGACATCGAAGACAATCAACGAAGTGGTCTGGATCACGACGATCGGCGGATCCATCATCGCTTCGTTCTTGGCCAACACGCGACTGGCGATCATCCCCAGGTCCGCGCCCAGCGATTCCGCTTTCTCTGAATTGACAATCGTTGGTCGCTTGCCAATCAAGTAGGAATGCCCCAGCCCCACTTCGCGAAGCTGGTACTCACCGTCCTCTTGAACCACCGTCGCCATAATCGCCAACCCGAACAGACTGCTGTTCTGACGCACCAGATCGGTGACGTCGCCGACATCGCCATGGGTCAACTTGGGTGTCCCCAAAAACAACAATTGGTTGAATCGATCTCGCGGCATCGACTGGGCCACCAACCCTGGCGGCAATCGAACGACTCCGGAATTGACTCCCCAGGTGGCTTTGGCGATTGGCTGCTGGGCAAAGACCGAATGGGGTCCCCACGCCGACGACAGCACCAAAGTGGCGGAGATCCAACCAGACCAAACGGCAATCGCCAAACCAACCTGGAACAGGCGGGTTTGGCGATGCGAGTCAGATTCCATCGAATGGATTCGTTTCATCGGCGATTCAAAGTGCTCAAGCACTCTTAGTCGTTGGCATTTTGAACAAGTCTTGCTTCCCGGTCACGATCGCTTCGTCAATCGTGTAGACCTTGCCGTCTTCTTGTTCTGGTAGGTCGTACATGATGTCCAGCATCACATCTTCCATGATGCCTCGCAAACCACGAGCCCCGACGCCCTTGTCGACAGCTTTTTCAGCAATCGCATGCAAGGCTTCTTCGGTGAACTCAAGCTCGCAATTTTCCATCGCAAACAACGCTTGGTACTGCTTGACCAACGAGTTCTTCGGTTCGGTCAGGACTTGAATCAACCCTTCCAAGTCAAGTGGCTGCAGGTAGCTGATGACCGGCATCCGTCCGACGAGCTCAGGGATCAAACCGAACTTCAAAATGTCTTCGGTTTGAACTTGAGCGACCAATTCACCCGGGGTTTGTTCATTGCGAAGGTTGGCACCTTCGCCGAATCCGAGCGTGCGATGTCCCAGACGACGGCGAATGATCTCTTCGATTCCAACGAACGTTCCGCCACAGATGAACAGAATGTTGCTGGTGTCCAGCTGAATGTACTGCTGCTCGGGATGCTTGCGTCCGCCCTGAGGTGGAACGTTGGCAACGGTTCCTTCCAGCATTTTCAGCAAGCTTTGCTGAACGCCTTCGCCGGAAACGTCACGAGTGATCGAGACATTGCCGTTCGTGCTTCCGATCTTGTCGACTTCGTCGATGTACAGAATCCCACGCTGAGCGGCTTCGACGTCGAAGTCGGCTGCGTGCAGCAATTTCAGCAACAAGTTCTCGACGTCTTCGCCAACGTAACCCGCTTCGGTCAGCGTGGTCGCGTCACCGATTGCGAACGGCACGTTCAACATGCGAGCGAGTGAGCGAGCCAGCAACGTTTTCCCGCTCCCGGTTGGCCCGGCCAACAGGATGTTGCTCTTCTCGATCTCGACCTCTCCATTGCTGCCGTCGGCACCACTGCTGAGTCGTTTGTAGTGGTTGTGAACCGCCACCGCCAAAACACGTTTGGCTGAGCCTTGACCGATGACATAGTTGTCCAGGTGCTCGACGATCGACCGCGGTGACGGGATATCGCTGAACAGTGACTTGGACGGGCCACGTCGACGTTGCTCCTGGTCCAGAATGGATTGACACAGGTCAATGCACTCGGCACAGATGTAGACGTCGCCGGGGCCTTCGACGAGGGGACCGACGTCACGGTAACTCTTACGACAGAAGCTGCAAAACGCATTCTTCTTCGTCGCTGCGCTGCCGCGGCGAGAGTTCGAAGTTTCCTTGGTGGGCATACACGACTCCTTACTTTTATGAGTCCAACATTGCGGGCTCGTCCCTCGGCGTCGGCGGATGACGATCAATGAGGTTTTCGCGGGCAATCGAGCATCACACCGAAGTCGGTGCTCACGCTTTATTGTACGCAATTCCTCGCATCCACCGAACATTGAAGGCGCGTTCTCGCAAAAGAACTCGACACATCGAACGGATCGGCCACGACTCGAATGCTTTTCAACACATTGCGACCCGGATTTGCATCCGAATCAACAACCCGCGCCGAAGGAACATCCTTGTCCTCGAAGCTCGAGCCACTCGTGGTTTGGTAATGGGTTTCATCGGTTGCCAATGATTGGTATGCCCATGAATTGGGAGGGCGAATCATCGACGGCTTTCTTGGGTGACAACAAGATCGGTAGTTTTCGACAACTCACCGTTTCTCCGGTGCCTTGATCGTTCAGGTTCTCGATTCATTCTCGCCCTCCTCGTCGGAACGAGGCGAAGGAAAAGAACCGAGACCGGAATCGGCCTGGGAGGCTGTGGGAACCGGAGGATCAGTCGTCGAAGCGGAAGTTGACCGCGTTGCTGCTTGTATAGTTCGGAATTCCTCCTCGTTGATGTCACCTTTGCGTCGCATTTCTTCCAGGTTTACGAACACTTCTGGGGTGTCTAGCTGGTCGTCAGTGTTGTAGTCGCGCAACCTTGCCAACACCCAAAATGCGAGTGCAATCAAGATGGCTAGAACCACTAGAGCAATGCCAGCCTGCACGGCCGGTTTTGCTATCACATCTGTCACAACCGAGACTTCGTTCATAGGAGCTGACTTGGAAGTTCGACACCGCCTCGAACTCGCAGAGGAGTCCTTGCCGGTGCTCTTTGATCATAGGAGTGTCCTGGTGGGCCGGTCCACTTGCAATTGTCACAAAAACCAGGGCTTTCAAGTTTCACAACTTCTTTTCACAGCGGCCAGAGGTTCACTCCGCCAAGGCGAGCTCAATCCACCGTTGGCACGCTCTCGCACGCCTGACGCCACCACCGACACTGCAACAGATGCTGCATTCCTAGACGCGGAATCCGCAATCCTTGTTCGCAGTGTCCCTCGACCCGAACCACCACGGGTCCGCCGAAGTCCATTTTCCCCAGGGTTTCGGTGACCCGGCGAAGTGTCAGTTCCCCCGTTCCGATCGGGGTGTCGTCGCGACCGACGGTCCCGGGCGGCAATTCGCGAGGCGGTTGCCCCGGCCAACGGTGATCGCAGAGATACACGAGCTTCAATCGCTCGGCGTTCCGCTGCAGCCGTGGCCCCAACGGCATCTCCCCCGCCGAAACCATTTCTCCTAAGTCCGCCGCCAGCCCCAAGTCCAAGCTCGCGGGCAACCACTGGCAGATCCGCTCAAATTCCGCGACGCTTGAAATCGCGTGCCCCATCGCCGGTCGGAGTGCTATCGAGACGCCCCGACGCCCCGCATACCGTGCCAGTGACTCAAGCCGATCGGCCAATCGCTCCAGATCCAACTCGCTCAACCCGGACGAAAACTCGTCCCGCGGCCAAACTCCCGCCCCCAAGGTCAACACCGTTCCCGGACGCCGTTCAGCCATCCGAATCCAGTGCTCGCACCAACCGACTGTTGCCTGGACCAAAGACTCGTCCGGATCCGCCAACGACGGCAGCGCCGCCTTTTCGCGGTCCAGCACAAACGAGGATTCCGTGTCGATCACCACCTGACAACGATGCAAACGAGCCTCATCAAGAAAACGACCCCAGGAATCCTGCTCCGCTCCGCTCGCTGCAATCGAAGAAAACAGACCGCCGGCCAGCCCCTGTTCCCAGGCCAAAATCCCTCGCCGCGGCCGAACGGCAACGCAGCGGTATCCCATCGACGCCAACGACTCGATCACCGAGATCGGATCGTGCAACAGCAACCCACCCGCGTGGTAGCCCGGTGTCATCGACATGATGGTAACCTTGCGTCTGCAATCATCTCTCGCTTTCGGTGGCTGCCAATCGGATTCATCTGGAAGTGAACGAACAAAACTCGAAGAATGGGCAAGTGGCCCCCTTTCTCTCAGGAACCACTCCGCTCGGTCGCCCCGTCTCTGCTCCACTCGCTTTCCACTGTAGCTGAATCTCCATGTCAGATTCTCCCACCGCGTTCCCAAAAGATGGGCCGATTGATTCGCTCAGTCACCCCTCGTTCCTCGGTTTCATCGCAACCCAGTTCTTCGGTGCCTTCAACGACAACCTGTTCAAACAGTTGTTGCTGCTCCTGGCCATTCCCACGGCGGTCGTGGCGACCGTTGCCGATGGCAGCGTCAACGAGGGATCCCCCGCCATCGAAGTCGCAGGTGAGCTGACCGATGCTCCGGCGACCAAACCCGCTGGCGGAGGTGACTTGCAGGGGATCGCCACGGTGGTGTTCGGATTGCCATTCGTTGTCTTCGGCGGCTTGGCGGGATACCTGGCGGATCGCTACAGCAAACGCACGATCATCGTGACCAGCAAAGTCGCCGAAATCGCAATCATGGGACTCGGTCTGCTCGCGTTCCTGGCCACGCCCATGATTGGATTCGCGGGACTTTGGATCGTGCTGTTCTTGATGGGACTGCAAAGCACGTTCTTTGGGCCCGGCAAATACGGCATCATGCCAGAGATGTTGTCAGGCAACCAACTCAACCGCGGCAACGGCTTGGTCCTGATGACCACGTTCATCGCGATCATCATCGGCACCGCTGTCGCTGGACCACTGAAGGATTCGATCGTTCCGGCGGGAGTCCCACAGATGGAAGCCGCTTCCGGTTTATGGATCGGTTCGCTGGTGTGTGTCGGCATCGCCATCGTGGGAACCATCACCAGCCTCTTGATCATCCGCCTGCCGGCCGCCGATCCGACCCTGAAACTCAAGGCCGAGTACTTGGCCGTCCCGCGACCGATGCGAACGCTGTTGAAAACCGACACACCCTTGTTGCTCGCTCTGTTGGCGTCGTGCGTGTTTTGGTTGATCGCGGGGCTGACGATCCAAGCCGTCAATTCCCTCGGCAAAACCCAGCTTGAGATCTCTGACACAAAAACCAGCTTGATGGTGTCATTGATCAGCGTCGGAATCGCCTTTGGCGGTGCCGCCGCGGGTGCCTTGAGCCGAAAGTTATCTGACAAAGTCGTCATTCAAATCGGCATGTGGGGCGTCGTTGCCTTCTGCGCCGTGCTCGCGATTTCGCTGCCCGGCGGTCGACACTTGCTGGGCTTTGGCGGGTCGATCCCAGTCCTGATGCTGCTGGGGGCCTCCGCCGCGTTCTTCGCGATTCCAATTCAGGTGTTCCTGCAAGCCCGTCCGCCCGAGGAACTCAAAGGCCGCATGATCGCGGTCATGAACCAAGCCAACTTTTTCGCGATCGTGATGTCAGGCGTGCTGTACCAAATCCTCAACACGGTTTTGACCTCCGCTGATCTGCCGCGAAGCACCGTGTTCGGCGCGATGGCGGTGCTGTTCCTGCCCGTGGCAATCTTCTATCGCCCCTCGCTCGAACGAACCGTTTCACCGACGGCCGCTGCACCGACCACGCCCGCCAACTGAGTTGAAAGTCAGTATCGCGGTTGGTCACGTTCACCGCGGAGCAGGGACGTTCACAAGTTTCACCCGACCAGCAACGCCATCGCGGCGAGTCGCTGCAGATTGGACGTCATCTTGGCAGTCACCAAGACCCGCAAGCTCTCTTCCCCGGTGACGACTTGGTCTCCTTCGACGAGACCGCCATTGGCCATCGAGTAAGCGACCATCCTCTCAACCAAACCCGCGTGATCCGTTTCTCCATCGCAGCAACGAATCAAGTGCGCCGTCGTGTCGTCCAACCGAATGGGTTGGTGACGAAGATTCGTGACTGTATCTCCTCGCAAAACTTGCTCTCGAGCCAGAGGCAAGGCTCGTGGGTGCGACGACACTTCTCGGCGAACTTCCGTGGGGGATGCACTGACGGACACCAATCCCACGCAAACGAGGTTGAACAGGTCCGTCTGCAAGGTGGCCAACGAACGGGGCTCTTCGGTCTCTACCACCTCGCACAATTCCTGGTAACTCATCGAAGCGGGATACTCAGCGACCAAACACTCCATCGCTTGCCGTGTCGTGGGATCTTCCACCGTCCCGCTCAGCCCATTCGAACCGGTGATCTGATCACCCTGCAGACTCGATGAGGTCACAAAGTGCATCGACGCCATGTCGGCCGATTGCAGCTGCTCACTGACCGCAACGGATTCATGACACACCAACGTTTGCCGAAACGTGCGTCGTCGAAAGAAGTCCAGCGTTTGCCCGCGGCGAATCTTCGGCAGCGAAGCCAGTGCCGAGGCCACATCGGGACGGACCTGTTCGTAGGTGGAGTCCCCCCAATCCGCTTCGGCGATGACCTGCAAGCATTGGGCCCCCGCTTCCGCCGCAAACTCATGGAAGTAGCACGGCCGGTTGGTGTCTTCGAATTGCTCATGAGAGATGTACGCTTCGTTGGCTTGGTCGAGTGCTTTGAGTTCCTCCTCCAAAGCCACGCGGTACGCCGACCCTTGTGGGACATTCTGCGCGACGGAGCTCAACAGGGCTTTGCCATGCCTCAGTCGTTTGTGCGGGTCCTCGATCCCATCGGCGTGATAACGCATCATGTCACGAGCCATCTGGCGTTGGTGCCAACCCGGGTACGTGTTGTAACTGATCAGAGCGATTCCATTGGCCGACAATCGCATCTGACAAATCGCCAGGATCGATTGCCGGACCTCTTCCGGCACCCAGGAATAAACCCCATGAGCGATGATGTAATCAAATCGGTCCTGCTCGCTCTCCGGATGCGTCACCCAGTCCTCGATCTTGGCGTGATGCAACTGGATGTTGGTGAGCCCAAGTTTGCCGATCATCGCGTTGCCGGTCTTCACGTGGCCAGCGGCGAAGTCGACTCCTTCAAAGTGACTGCTGGGAAGCAACGTCGCCAGCGAAATCAAGTTGCCGCCGGGCCCACAGGCAAGTTCCAAGACGCGACACGATTCCGGCGGTGGTGCATTCACTCCATGCAGTCGAGCAATCGCGGCCATGTTGCCCGGATGCGTGGCCGGGTGAATGAAATCGGGATACGGGACTTCGTCGTAGTTGGTCATCAACGTTGCAATCGGAGAGAGTGACAGGGCGGTCTCTGAATCTTTCGCCCCTTGGACCAGCTTTCTTGATGATATGATCGGCGGCGAAGTTTATCACGGTCGACGTTGATCGCAGACCACGCTTTCTGATTCAGGGGCCACAGTTGAACGAGATCCTTCCAAGATTGGTGTGCGGTCTGGGCATCGTGGTGTTCGTGACACTGGCGTGGTCGATCAGCACCGATCGTCGGCGTTTTCCCTGGCGGATTGTGATCGGCGGCCTGCTGCTGCAATTCACGCTGGCCGTGTTGGTGTTGCAAACCCACCTGGGCCGCAAAACATTCAAACACGTCGGCGATGGCTTCCAAACACTGATGCGCACCGTCGATGCTGGTTCCGGTTTTCTGTTTGCCACCGGCCCCGACAATCCACTGGGCGATTCCTTGCTGGCAACCTTTGCGTTTGGAGTGTTGCCGACCGTGATTTTCTTTTCGTCTCTGATGAGCGTTCTGTATCACCTGGGTGTGATGCAACGAATCGTTTGGACGATGGCCTGGGTGATGAAGTTCTCTTTGAAAACGAGCGGCCCGGAAACGTTGGCTGCAGCGGCAAACGTATTCGTCGGTCATACCGAGGCTCCCTTGGTCGTCCGCCCGTACCTGGCAAAGATGAGTCGTAGCGAACTGTGTGCGATGATGACCGGCGGATTCGCAACTGTGACGGGAGGCTTGCTGGGCGCCTACGCAAAAATGGGTGTGGACATCAGCCACCTTCTGACCGCATCGATCATCAGTGCTCCCGCAGCGCTCTTGATCGCGAAAGTCATGGTGCCGGACACGCCCAATGAACTGGATGCCAAGCGATCGGCTCGCAACCGAAACCTCGCTGACGACACGATGACACTGAAAATCGAACGGACTCACGTCAACGCGATCGCAGCCGCGGTCGAAGGTGCCAGCGATGGTTTGAAGCTGGCACTCAACGTGGGCGCAATGCTGATCGCGTTCCTGGCACTGATTGCCTTGATCGATTTGCTGCTCGGCGGCATCTGCACGACCTTCGGCTGGATCGACTCGAACAATGCTCCCCAAATCACGTTGGGCGTGATCCTGGGCTACGCCTGTTGGCCGCTAGCCTGGTTGCTGGGGATCCCGGCATC
Organism: Rhodopirellula islandica; assembly: GCF_001027925.1. NCBI lineage: Bacteria > Pseudomonadati > Planctomycetota > Planctomycetia > Pirellulales > Pirellulaceae > Rhodopirellula > Rhodopirellula islandica. The sequence goes on from NZ_LECT01000025.1 coordinate 160,314, forward strand.
GGAATGCCGAGCGGCCGGGGAACTGATTGGACTGAAGACTGTCGCCAACGAATTCATCGCCTATCAACAACTGGGGCAACTGGTTCAGTCCGACGAACCGCCCATCAGCGAGCGGACCGCCACCGTGCTGACCTACGCGTTGGCCGGTTTCAGCAATTTCGCAGCGATTGGAATCCAAGTCGGTGGGATCGGCGGATTGGTCCCGGAACGAAAATCGGACCTGGCTTCCCTGGGTCTCCGAGCGATGTTCGGTGGGCTGCTGGCCTGCTGCATGACCGGTGCCATCGCCGGCATGATGCTCTGAACAATCGACGGTTCAGACCGGACGACGCTGAAACGGACGGTGAGTTATACTGAGGGTTCCTACCTTTCGCCCCTCCCGCACGCCGAGTGAACACCTTGAACGTCCGTCGTTTGCATCTCGTCCCTGCCCTGATCCTGCTGTTCAGCGCCGCTGCGATCGCTCCCCCGACCAGCCTGGCAGAAACTCAAAAACTCGTCTTGGTCGCCGGCAAACCCTCCCACCCACCTCGAATGCACGAATTCAATGCGGGTGTGCAACTGCTAGCTGATTCCCTGAAAGACGTCGAGGACCTGGACGTGGAAGTGGTCCTGAATGGATGGCCCCAAGACGAAACCATCTTTGAAAACGCCGATGCCGTTGTCTTTTACATGGACGGTGGCGGACGCCATGAAATCGTCCAAGAAGAAGGCCGTCGACTCAAGATGATCGACGAGTGGGTCAAAAACGGCGTGGGACTCGGTTTCATGCACTACGGCGTGGAAGTCGTGACCGATCAAGCCGGCCAGGAAATGACTCGCTGGATCGGCGGTCACTACGAAAATCAGTTCTCATGCAACCCAATCTGGGAACCCACCTTCGCGGTCTTCCCCGATCACCCTGTCACCAACGGCGTTCAACCGTTCCAAGCCAACGACGAGTGGTACTTCAACATGCGATTCTTGTCCGGGATGGCTGGCAACGAGGCGAAGGAAATCGATGGCCTGCAATTCCAGCCGATCTTGTTGGCCAAACCATCCGACGATGTTCGCGATGGCCCCTACGTTTACCCCCAAGGTCCCTACGCTCACATCCAAGCATCAGGCGGTCGCGCAGAGGCCATGATGTGGGTGGTCGAACGTTCCGATGGTGGTCGAGGATTTGGATTCACCGGCGGTCACTTCCATGACAACTGGGGCATCGACGACTATCGCAAGGTCGTGCTCAACGCGTTGGTCTGGACCGCCAAAGGGCAAATTCCCGAGGACGGCATCCAATCCACCGTGAACGAAGAACAGTTGGATCAGAACTTGGATCCCAAGAAACCTCGCAAAAAGAAGTAAGCAGGCAGCCCAGGAATGATTGGGTTTCATCTCCTAGCCGCTTGGGCGCTCGCCCCGCTTCGAAGTCGTGCAGTTTTCGAGTGCTGCGTTTTGGCGGGCTTCTGCATTTGAGAATCTCTCCTGAAACGAAGTTTGGGGAGAGCGACGCCGTTCAGGCGTACGCGAGGGTGAGGGCCGGGCATGGGGAGCGGTGCGCACTCCCCTCCCCCGGAAATATCGCTGAACGCTCGCTTTCCGACCCCTCCCAACTTCGTCGGGCAGGGTTCTTAAGGCGTTCCTGACACGGCACTAAAAAATGGCACGACCGCTTCACGGGGAGCGGGGAGACTTGTTGTTTTGCCGGAGCAGCCCTCAAGCTATTCCGGCTTTCTTCGTGCCTGGATGACTTCCTGCTGTCACGTCAGAACATCCCAGCGGCCACTCAGAACAAAACCGGTTTGCCGCTTTCGCGACGAACGGGAACGATCTGACCGGCGTGCATCATCGGGTGCATCCCGATCAGGATCATCATGTCACCCACGGTCGGGCAAAACGCTCGCATCTGTTCCGGTGCCGGGTCATCGAGCTTGGACTCGTCCATCGCTTCGAGAGCCGCCAAGGTGTTGGCTCGAACCTTGGTCATCAGCTCCAAGTACTCAGCGAGCGTGTTGAACTGAGACGCGTCTTCGCAGCTCGCGTTGTCTTTCCCGTGGACTTCTTCAAAGCCTTCCGGCAGTTCGGTTGTGTAGTCGGGGAACATGCCGCCGAGCATGTTGACTTCCGCCACGACCAAGTGCCCGACTTGCCAAGCCAAGTGATTGCACCCCGGCCCCGGCCGACGCATCAGATCGGCGTCCTCCAGGTCGCCAAGGTAACCACGAAAGACCATGTCGCTCAAGTTCATCGTCGACCGAATCGCATCTTTGACCTGCACCGCAATCTCCTGCACATGAAAGGGAGTGGGCTCTCCGAACTGGACGAAGCTGAATTCAATCCGAGGAAGATCCAGCGAGCCTGCGAGGTGAGTCTAACGCATCAAGCGTGTCTCGATACCGCGGCTCAAGCCAAGCAACTCGCCCCGAACTCAACGAAGAACGAATCCACCAAAGCGGGTGCGAGAATGCTTGATGAAGTTCCCATGTACTCTTCATGATGCCTGTCATCGTGCACCGTCTCGTCGTCATGATCGTCGTCATGCGAGTGATCGTGATCAGACAACCGAACGGACACCAAGGCCGGCACAAATCCATTCAGTTCCAAGCCACCAGTAGTCTGCGAGTCAGCCTGACTGGCATTCGCTTCGCCTGAGCTCGCGTCCCCTGCTGCGAACGCGACCTCTGATGAAGTCGCCAAATCAGACTCCGCATTCGCGGTGGACGAACTCGACAAGGAGTTGATGACTCGAAGTGCGTCCAGTGACGTCACCTTCCCGTCACCGGTGACGTCGTAGTAATTCCCCTGTTCCAACACCTCGTCACCGACGTTGATTTCGGATACCCCGGCCGCATTCAAAGCATTGATCACCCGCAACGCGTCCAATGCCGAGACTTCGCCATCGCCCGTCACATCCGCTGGTTGCAAAAGATTGGTGGGGCTATCGTTGCTGATGCTCGGAAAGCCAGCGGTCGAAGCGATTTGATACTGCTCCGCGGCCGACCGCGATTCGAAGCGCAACACGTAATTCTGATTGGCAGACAGCGTCACCGACAAATCGCCGCTGCCGCTGTACTCCCCAATTGGCTGCAAGTTTTCATCGAGCACAAAGAACGCTTCCGATGATGCCGTCGATCCAACCTTGGTCACTCGCAGCGTCGTGTTCGCGGACGCGCGAAACAGGTAGGCAACCGGTTGGTTGTTTCCAGGCACCGAGATCGGCGTGCTACTGAAATCAGCCGAGTTCAATTGTGTTTGGGCGACCGGTGATCCATCGTCGTCGAGGATTGTGATCAACGCTTCAATGTCGGCGCCCAGTTTGGCGACACTCGAATCAGCCAACCGAATCGTCAACGCTTCCACGCCTTCGTTGGTGGTGTTGTCGACCACGTTCACGGTCATCGTCGCAGTGCGTTGGCCCGCTGCAAAGTTGAACGCCGCCGGACTGGCCGTGTAGTCCGAACTCGCCAATGCCGTTCCCGAGATCACCACCGGCACCGAAATGCTCTGGGATGGTGCGGCGGACAGCGTCGCAACGATCGCCACCGTGCCTGCCGATTCCGGAACGGTTTGCTCCGTTGTTGTGACCTGAACGGTTGGCCTGGTGTCGGGTGTGAGTTCCCAACCGATGTCATCCAAGATCGCGTAGTCGAGATCACTCAGCATGCCGTCGAAATGATTGGTCATCGTCGTCGGCACCACGTCGCGAACGGAACTGGCCAAGTGGCTGCTGCCATTCATAGGAATATTCGCGGAACCCGGGTAAATCGCATTCGCCTTGGGGCCCGCAAATTGGCCGCCGGAAACATAGCGATTGAAAGAAGGTGCCGTTCCAAAACCCAACACGTGAGCGAACTCATGCGCCACCACCGCACGGAAGTCCGATTGACCGGATTCGCCAGTATCAACGGCTCCAAAATTCCAATCCACTTCGCTCCGCGTGTCGATCGTGATCGCACCCACCACCGGTGCGAAGTCACTGGGCGTCGTTGCCGCCGCACCGGTCTCGCCTCGAGTGGTCAGGTTGCTGATGAACGCGTTGGCCTGATTGACGCAGGCTTGGTCGGGACAGTTGTAACCAACCCCAAAGGAGTTGTAGCCGCCCAAGCCGCGAGTCAGCCCGGTCAGGTTGTTCCCGCGAACGTAGACGACAATTTCATTGGCCGCCGCTCGAAACGATTGCGGCAAAGAGGTCAGTGCCCCCGTCCGCGGATCGAGAACCGCCGGTTGCCACTGAATCTGAGATCGACTCGGTGGATTGACCGCGGCCAACGTGTCGTTGAATCGATCGACCACTTGGTTCACAACTTCCTGCATCACCGCTTTGGCTTGCGGGTACCGAGTCGTGAAAAAGTTGCTGCTGTCCAACGAGAAATCCAATCGGACTTGGAGGACACTTTCGCCTTCCGCTTCGCGGCCTGAAATCTCTCGGGTGGAATCTCCCTCCCCTGCTATCGGATCGAGCTCCACCGATACTTCGCCCCAAGCATCGGGGTGCTGCGGACCGATCATGGAATCGGCGGCCAACAGGCGTCGATGTTCGAGGTTTTCAACGCGAAGGCGTCGGGAGGAGTTCTGCATGCATCCGGCTCGATTAGAAAAGCAGCGTGTCGGTCCTGTCTTGGTCCGTCACGCAGAAGCATTCTACGAGCCGGCAAACTCGAAGCGAGACGCGCAAAACGAATTGAGTGGAATCACGGACGCAGATCCCAGTCCTTCATCTCGCCTAGCAGATCCTCCCGCGTCAAGTTGAAACACAGGGGGGTCAGCGTCACATACCCCTCGCGAAGCTGGGTCACGTCGGTCATTTCCGCAGGCGGTTTGTTGGGCTGCGTCCACAATGCCCAATAATAGTCGCGTCCACCGGGATCCTGACGTTTTTCGTAACGACGTCCATATTGAGCCAATCCCATCGGCACCACCTTCACTTCGCTGGCCGATTCCGTCGCCGCAGTGGGCACATTCAAATTGAACAGCCCGCCTTGAGATTCTTTGTGCCGAACGATTTCGCCGATGACATTGCGAGCAATCACCGCCGCGGCGTCGAAGTCGTTGTCGTCGGAATTCTCCAGCGACACGGCGACACTGGTCACGCCAAAGAACGCACCTTCAATCGCAGCCGCAACGGTGCCGGAGTACAAAACATTGATGCCCGCATTCAACCCGTTGTTGATGCCGCTGACCACCAAATCGATGGGCTCTTCAGCAAACAATTCGGCAAGCGAAAGCTTCACACAATCGGCTGGTGAACCTTCCACCGCCCACGCCCAATGGACGCCATCGCGGTGAATGGATTTTGGAACCAACGGTGTCAGATAAGTGATTGAATGGCCGACACCGCTTTGTTCGGTTGCCGGAGCCACCGTGATGACTTCGCCCAAGTGACGCAGTTGTTGGCGAAGCGCCGCCAAACCTGGGGCATGAACGCCATCATCATTCGTTAACAGAATTCGCATGAGAAGTATTGTCCATCGATGTGCGTGGCTCGAACCAATCCAGAGACTCGGGGCAGCAAAAAGAGGAAGGCATCACCGTAGCGAAAGTCGTCAAGACTTTCGGGATGACGCCAAGCAAGTCGAAACTCTTGACGAGTTTCGCTACCCGATCAATTCGCTGTCACAGAGCACTAGGTTATGAACTGCACGACAGCATCGAACAACCCGGACGGTGTCGCGCCCACTCGGGTCGCTTCTCGGCGAAGCGTTCTTTCCCCGGTTGATCGTCGTACGGACGGCGGAGCACTTCCAACAACTCCGTCACCAACGAATCATCGCCCTTGTCACAGGCATCAATCGCCAACTGAGCCAAGTAGTTTCGCAAAACGTACTTCGGATTGACCGCGTTCATCCGCTGACGCCGCTGCGAGTCGTCCGCCGGAAAACCGCCGTCCGACAAGACTCGCTTTTGATAGGATCGAATCCAATCCATCATCGCCTGTTGATACTCATCGGTGATCTCGTCGGCAACGTAGTGAGCCTCCGAAAGATGACGGAGCACGGCAGCAAGCTCCAGTGCCCTTGGTGCCTCGGGCGTTCCCAATTCAATGTCCGCTAACCGACGATAGAAAATGGTCATGTCCGTTTCGGCCAATTGCAACAACGTCAGCAACGAGTCCACCAACTCGTCATCGGTCTCACTCTCGTACTTCGACAGCCCCAACTTGCCGGCCATCATTGAGTGCCAACTTCGCTGGAACTCTTCGACATAAACGGCGATCCCACGCTGCAGCGGTTCCGCTTCCTTGACCAACGGGACCAAGGCGTTGGCCAGAGCGACCAAGTTCCACTGGGCGATCTGAGGCTGATGCGCGTACCGATACCTTCGCCCTTGCGCGTCGGTGGTGTTCGGCGTCCAATCAGGATCGTAGTCCTCCAGCCAACCGTACGGGCCGTAGTCAATCGTCAGCCCAAGAATCGACATGTTGTCGGTGTTCATGACACCGTGGACAAAGCCGACTCGCATCCAGTGCACCACCATCTCAGCAGTCGTCCGGCAAACTTCCTCGAACATCGCCGCGATCACGTCGGGGCCAATCTCGGCATCTGGCTCGGACTTGGACAGCAAGTGAGGGAACTCCGAACGAATCGTGTGTTCCACCAACACTCGCAATGTCTCGGTGTCTTCCCGCGAGGCGAATATTTCGAAGTTGCCAAACCGAATGAACGAGGGTGCCACTCGGCACACAACCGCGCCCAGTTCATGTTCCGGATGCCCGTCGTAGAACATGTCACGAAGCACCTTCTCGCCCGTCAGCACCAAACTCAGCGCCCGAGTGGTTGGAACTCCCAAGTGATGCATCGCTTCGCTGCAAAGAAATTCGCGAACACTCGATCGCAAGACCGCCAAACCGTCCGCGGTCCGAGAATACGGCGTCAGTCCGGCCCCTTTGAGTTGCAGCGTCCAGTGCTTCTCGTCTGCGGTGACAACCTCGCCGAGATTGATCGCGCGGCCGTCGCCCAGTTGTCCGGCCCAGTTTCCGAACTGGTGCCCACCGTAGCACATCGCAAAGGGATCCATGCCCTCGGCGAGCGCGTTGCCCACCAACACTTCGGTCAGCTCGGCCGATCCCAACCACTTGGGATCCAAGCCGATCAGGTCCGCGACCTCTTTTGAACCCGCCACCCACTTCGGAGCCGAAACCGGCGTCGGCTTCAGACGCGAAAAACCCGCCTGATGGACTTGGCGAGTGAAATTTCGCGGCTCCGAATCCGCGGGCAAATCTCGCGTGAATCGATTGTCAAACGTCAGATCAAATGTCACGCGAACAACTCATGGAAGTTCTCGCCGTAGCGAAAGTCATCAAGACTTTCGGGGTCTCGTCGAGCAAGTCGAAACTCTTGACGAGTTTCGCTACCCGAACAACTCGCTGTCACAGACAACGAGCGAGATCCGGCTGAGGGAGTGATGCAGAAAAACTTACTCAGACGTGCTTACACGAGTCCGGTCAGCGATCCGTCCCCGCAGAAGTCGGGGTTCCCGAAGCTCTTCTGGGCGAAGCCCATTTGCTCGGCAATCGTCATCAGGAATCGGTTGTGGGACACCTTGCCGTAATCCTTGGCGTGTCCCGTTCGCAGTCCCAAACCGCCGCCAACACACACAAACGGAATGTCGTTCCGGGTGTGCGAGTTGCCTTTGCCAAGCTCGTTGGTCCAGATGATCGTGGTGTTGTCCAGCATCGATCCACTGCCACCGGGCTCGGGCGTGTCCTGCAAACGTTTGGCCAAGTGAGCGATTTGCTCGCAGTACCACGTGTTGATCCGAATCAGTTTCTCGTACGCGTCCTCGTTCGAATCGGGCTCGTGTGACAACCCGTGGTGCCCTTCATCAATGTCCAACCAACGCATCCGCGGCTGGCCGACACTGTTGGTGATTTGGAACGTTGCGACGCGAGCGAAGTCGGCCGCCATCGAGCTGACCAACAACTCCATTTGCATTCGAGTGATCTCGGGCATGTTGTCGTTCTGGACTTCGACGTTGGGTGTCAACTCTGGAACCGCATGCCCCACCGTTTTGGTGCTCGCTTCCAATTCGATCTTCAGGTCCTTCTCGACCTTGCGAACCAATTCCACGTGCTGCTGCAACAGGTGCCGATCTTCCATGCTGACCATCGATTCAATCTTCTTGAAATCGTCGGTCAAATCATCCAAAACACTTGCCAGCAACTCACGGTTCTTGGCTTGCCCGTACAACTTGTCGAACATCTTGTACGGGTCGTCGATCGGCGCGACCGGTTGGTTGGCTCCCGCGTAAGACATGCGAGTCCAAGTGTCAGCGCGATCGGGAACCATCACACCGAATTCCAACGAACCAAAACGAGTTCGCGTCGATGGATCGGCTTGCAGTTGGTTCTTGAGGAATTGATCGATGCTGATCCCCATCGACCAACCCGCGGGCGTGTCGCTGCCGCCTTGGATGTCACCGGGGAACAACTCGATCCCGGTCAACAAACATCCCATCCCGCGCATGTGACCGTCACCGTCGCCTTGGATTTGGTTGCACAAACCCTTGATCGTCAGCGTTTGGTCCGCGAACGGTTCCAGAGGCTTCAGAATGCGTTTGAATTCCAACTTCTCTTCGTCACCCTTCGGCCAGAAGTGATCTGGGATCACGCCGTTGGGGCTGAAGACGATGATCAACCGTTGACGTGGCGTCGCGTCAGCCGCCAAAGCCAAGCTGGGCAAGTTCATCGTGAAGTTCAACGCCGCGGCACTGATGCCAGTGCGTTGCAAGAACCGACGACGCGAAAGACGTTTCGATGGTTTGCGTGGTGCGATGGGTTCCATATTCATTTCAAGCTCCCGCCGTTTGGTTGTTCTTGGGTTGTTTCTTCTTCTGCCCTGAATCGGGCAACGCATCACTCGCCGCGATCACGGCAATTTCGACCAACAGCTTTCGAACGTTGTAGTCCGATTGCCGAAAGGACTCGGTCAATTGATCCAAGCGATCGGCACCGTACGACGCCACCGGTTGCTTGACGAAGTACTGGAACATCCGAGTCACAAAGGCTCGATGTGTGTCCGGATTCGCGACGGCCACTTCGGCCAATCCACGAGCCCCTTCGAATTCGATTCGTTTGTCATCGCGAGTCAGGTAACTGCCCGCCGCATTGACGTTTTTGTTCATATCCTTTTCGCGAAACCTGCCCACCGCATCGAATTGCTCAAGAGCAAACCCGAGCGGGTTGATTCGTGAATGGCAAATCTGGCAACTCTCAGGACTCGTTTGCAACGCCACGCGTTCACGGGTCGTCAAATCAGGATGCAAATCAGGGCTGAGTGGCGAGAACGCTTCGTTGGGTGGTCGCAGGGTTCGTCCCATCACATGCCGAATCAGAAACACGCCCCGGTGAATTGGCGACGTCGCCGCGTGGTAAGACAGACGAGCCATCACCAACGGATGCGTCAGCACACCCACATGAATGTTCGGGTCGCGAACAGATCGGGTCCATTTGTCAGATCCGTCTTTCTGATCCACGTTTTCTTCGTTTGATTCGGCTGGCTTCCAGGCGTCCCCATAAAAATCCGTCAACCGAGGATTGGTGAACGCCCAATCAGCCGCCAACAGCTGACGGAAATCACTGGTTTCACTCCACACCGTTTCATCCAGGAAGCGATCCAACGAGGTCCGCAGATCCGCGATCAACTCTTCGCTGAAACCGGGGTACTTCTCATCATCCTTGCGGAGATCGTCCTCAGGACCCAGCTCCATCCAGTGATAAAGCATTTGCTTCAGCTTCACGCGAGTCCGAGCGTCATCGACCATCCGCTCCGCAGCCTGACGAATCGCACCTTCGTCCTGCAAGTGATCCTTGTCGATTCGGACCTGCAACCAACCGTCCGCCGGGAGCGAGTCGTGCAAGACCAGAGCCAATCGATTGGCCACTTGCTGCGAAACCGTTCGATCCGCATCGAGACTCGGGTACAGGAAGCGAGGTGACTTCAGTGTCATCAACACGACGGACTTGATGATGTCGGTTTCGTCTTCAAACGCCTCGATGGCAGGCACCACGATGCGTTCGGGCTGGACTTCCTCTTCGCTTCCCCGGTGAGCAACGGTGACAAAGTTTGTCAGGAAGCTCTTCAGCTTTTCTTCCCGTGATCCTTTGTCCTTGCGGTGTTTCTGGAGATAGTCGCTCCACAACTGGTCTCGCATCGCGCCTGCGAACTCAATCGCCCCCGCGGTGACGGCGGAATCCCAAGCCACATCGACCGAGATCCCTCGCTCGAACCCATAACTGCTGTCATCGGGCGGCATCGTGGTGGACAGTTGAAATGCGGGCGGATTCCAACCGGGCACCAAAGCCGAGGCTGGAATGATCTGCTCCACTCCGCCGGGCGGGACCCAAGACAACGAAATGCTCGCTGGTGGTGTCTCGCCTTTTCGTTTACGTTGATTGAAATCGATCTTCAATGGATAGATGCGACCACCCGTCAACATCAGCGGGCGACGAAACTCATCGCGACCTTCCGACTGAACATGGTTGTCAATCAATTGTTTGGAATCGTGACCAAAGTCCATCGTGAAGGAAGTCTTGCTGCGGACAACGATCTCATAGCGACCGGTTTGCTCGACACGCAATCCACCATCCCAGTGAGCATGAAACTCGTCCCATGCCACACCATCGCCAGGTCCTTCCTTGCCAAATTCGAAATCGACGACCGGGTCCGTGCGTTCAATCTTTCGGTCTTCTTTCTTCCAACCCTTGCCCGCGTAAATCGCGACCGACAGCCCGCGTTCCGACTGGTGCCTTTTCCAAGTCGTTTCTTGCAAACCCGCGAATTGGGCGTACAAATCCGACAGGCTTTGACGGAACTGAGTCCCGGTCAAACGCTGCAACGATTGACGTGGCGGACGATTTCGAATCTGGGCTGCTTCGCTGTAGAACGCATGATGGATGTAAGCCGCCACGGCGGCAGCGTCATCGCCAACACAAAGGTCGGGATCTTCTTCCGGCATCGTGTCGACAATGATTGCGGTCAACTCACCGATCGAACCATCGCCCATCAACGGGTCCGGGTAGTAATCCTCTGTCCCGACGCCTTGTTCGCCGTGACACTGCAAACACTGTTCGGCATAGATCTTTTGCCCCGCAGACAAAATCGGATTGTCCGCGATCGCTGAATCGAACGAGGCGCTCTCAGCGGCCGAAATCGGCAACGCCATGAAAGCAACGATTGCGAACGAGGCAGCCACACCCATCCAACGTCTTCTCCCCAGTCCAGCCAAGGTGCCAGTGCAAGAGAAGCCAGAGCAGGAGAAGTCGGAGGCGCGTACCAATTTTGGAATGCGTCGCATGATTTCAGTGGGTAGGGAAAGGACGGGAACCCGGGGTGGGTGTCAGAAAACTGACGTTGGATTCACCAAGGCAGGACTTTGCATTTTAGGCGACTTAGGCGGACGAAACACCCCGAAAAGCTGCATTTTGCGGGTGTCGCCCCCCAATTCGTCTCGAAACAGCACGTTTCCGCTTCTCGCTGATGCTGAAAACACTGTTTTTCGGCCTTTCAACCGCATGGTTCATTCAGATAGGCTCGGCGAATCGGATTCCCCAGATCCAGTCGGTCCCCGTCCAATTGGACGGGCCATCCGATTGACCCGATGGTCCGCCTCCCTATTTGATACGAGCGTCAAGGATGATGCGTTTGAATTTCTCGGTGTTTTGCCGTCCGTTCTCCACACGTGCAGCGTTCCTCGCAGTTTTGATGGGCGTTGCTGGCTTCGTGGTCACAGCGGCCCCCCCAGCGATGGGACAAGGCCGAGCTGCCGCACCCGCTCAGCCACCGCAAAACGCGGCACAAGAACAGCCCAACGCGGCTCCTTTCCCACCGCTCAGCGCCGCGGAACAACAACGCCTCGATCAAATCCTGGCCGCTTGGGAACAACAAAGCAAAGGCACCAAGACACTTGAGTGTGACTTCAAACGTTGGCACTTTGATCTGTTTGCCGCACCCGCAGGCATTTACGCGAACAAAGCGGAAGGCGTCATCAAATACGCCAACCCGGACAAAGGATTGTTCCAAGTCAAAGCGGTCGTCAGCTACGACGGCAAAGACGAGAACGGGAAGCCCAAGTACTCGGCCAAACAAGGTCTGCACGGCGAACACTGGGTTTGCACCGGCACCGAACTGAAAGAGTTCGATCATGCCACCAAGCAGTGCAAGATCCAACAGTTGCCGCCTCACATGCAGGGGCAACACATCATCGAAAGCCCACTGCCGTTTGTGTTCAACGCGGACGCCAAACAAATCAAGCAACGGTACTGGGTCCAACCGATGCAGTCACCGAAACCGGAATTGATCCTGATCGCGGCGTACCCGAAACACCAAGCCGATCGCGCTCAATACAAAGTCGTTCAGATCGCTTTGGATGCGAAAACGTTTTTGCCACAAGCCTTGATCATGTACGCTCCCAACTTCAACCAAAAGACGCAACCGAAGTGGGACCACTACGAGTTCACCAACGTCAAACGCAACTCGATCAAAGCCAGCTTCGGAATGTTCTTGCAGAACTTCATTGATCAAGAACCACCGTCGGACTGGAAAGTCTTCCGGGACAACTACAACGGGCCACCTCAAATGGCCGAAGGCGAAAACGAAGCTCGCCGTCAGTAGAGCCGAGCAAGCTCGTATGCATCGTTCAGTTCAGGTAGCGAAACTCGTCAAGAGTTTCGATTTGCTTGACGAAATCCCGAAAGTCTTGACGACTTTCGCTACTAAGGAACGCGTGAACAACAAGTGACGTAGCGGAAGGGCGCGAGCCCTCCGGTGACACACGGCGTTCCTTCGCGACCGCCGTGCTCACCGAATTCTGGCGAATCCGGCTACGAATTGTTGCTAAGCGATCGGCCAATCTTGATTGGCCGCTGACAGCTCATCGTGCCATCGCTGGACCTCGTTGGCTTCTCGGCACGGACGTCCGTTGCCAAACGAATCCACGTAGCGACACGCCGCGTGTTGCCTCCGCGCTTGGTCGTATTGCTTCACCCAAGCCTGCCGCTCCGGCAATCTTCCCGGCTCGATCGGCCACACGCCCGGACGCGGCTTCAGGTGTTCGCTCATCCCAACTCGCCATGGCTTCGGCGACACTCGAGCGCGGAAGCAATTTTGGTTGAAGCACATCCGCACATAAACCGGATCGGCTTTGATCCGATCAAAGAAGTCCAGTGCTTCCGCCCCTCGTGGATCAAACGTGGCGTGGGTGACCAACACCCGAAAACCCATGGGTGTCTCGTAGAGGCGTAACTTCCACTGGGGATGCGATTTCGCAAAGGCGGCGATGCGTTTGCGTGCCATCGTGTGAGGCGTGCCGCTGATCCGGCGGCGAACCGTTTCGATCAGGCTGCCAAAGATCGCTGCCGACAACATCGACAAGAACAGCACCAAAAAAATGGGGTTGGTGATGTCCAATTGAAAAGCCACGACGGACAGCGCCACCACGCTGACGACGTACGCGACCACGTAGGTCATGCAGCCGCTCGATTCTGGCACATCCACATCGGCGAACAAAACATCGGGCGTGTTCAAACACAAGGCGCCGTAAGCGTTGCGAGTCAGGACGGCGTCACCGCGGCGATCAATGATCTCCTCGCGAATCGGCAATCCGTCGGCGCCGTTGTAGGCCACCTTGGGCTCGGTGAACGGCAACATCTCGCCGCGTTTGATTTCGGCGATGGCATCCGCAACTCGCTGATTCGCGTGCTGCTGTGCCTCTTCCACGCTGACATCCGACCAACCGAACCGCTTCACTAACCGCTTGGTTTTTGCCCCCTCAATGCGATCACTCGCTTCCGCCCAATGCTCCGGAACAATCATCGATCAGTTGAGCACCGGCAATTGAGAATCGGGCTGTCCCGCCGATGACTTCGGCGGCTGTTGATCCGGATCGCGATACTGGCTCTCTTGGTAATGTTTGCCGTACGTTCCAAAGTCGTTGAACGCGTACTTCTTTGCCCAACGATAAACGAAGCTTCGTTCAGGAATCTCGTCACCCGGTTGATACTGACTGCGTCGCGGTTCGACGTTGCGAAGTTCCTCCATCACCTTGCCGCGAGCCGTCGTGTCACGGGCCCCGTGCTTGTCAGCCAATTCAAGCAACAGATCAGGGCGTTCCATGATCACACACCCGCGAGTGTTCTGGGCCGTCAATTCGCGGAAGTCACGCAGGAAGCCCGACTCATTGAACGTTTCTTTCAGCGGTTTGCTGTCGTGAATCGATTCGGTTGCGAGCTGGATCACGGGACACGGTTCGATGTCGCCCCAAGGTCCCACGTGATGCGTGAACCCAGTGACCGCCGGACACAACGCGTTGCCCGCGTCGTCGTGGTAAGCATCGATGACGATGATCGGTTTGGTCGCTCGCGTGTCGACAACGAACTGACGCACACGACGTTGCTCTTCGCTGGACAGTGCCAGCTGCGGATTGGGTTCGGGACCGACCGGCCGGTAGATGTGGAACCAGGTGTACATCACTCCCATCTCGATCAATCGATCGACCCATTTGTCGCGGACCAGATCGTCGATGTTGGATTTACAAACGCTGGTGCAAACACCGACCAACAACTTGTTCCGAACAGCGGCTTCAATGCCGGCGATGGTTTGATTCAAAACCCCATCGCGGCCCCGCCGAGTGTCGCTGATGATCTCCGATCCTTCGACGCTGATCAGCGGCGTGACGTTGCCACACTTACGAAGACGCGCCGCGACTTCGTCGGTGATGAAGTGACCATTGGTGAAGACCTGGAAATAGACATCCGGATGAGCTTCAAACAAATCCAGAAGTTCTTTGTGCATGAAGGGCTCTCCACCCAAGATGCCGAAGAAGCTGTTGCCCATCGCCTTGGCTTGTTCGATCGTTCGATTGGCAGCATCCAATTCAATCTTGTGCTGCTTCGCCCCGACATCGACCCAGCAGCCCTGGCAACGCAAATTGCAACTGTTGATCACCGACAAATACAAAAACGGCGGGAAGAACTCGCCGCGTTTGAGTCGTTGTTTGTGCTTGTGAACACTTCTCAACCCTTTCACGCCAAGTGCCCAGACGGCTTTGGCGAGCAACCGTTTGTCGGTTTCTATCGCGAATCGTTTGGCCATTCGGAGGTACATCGGTATCTCAATCAATTGGGGCGTTGAATCTTCGGTGCCTTTCAGGCGACCAAATTCGTTGTCAAAAGTCCAGGCGTTTTGCGCGAGTCCCACTCGCAACTCGGCGATTTCAGCTAGCAGACCGTTGATTGAATCAGCCGGAACGCGATCGCGTCCGGTTCGTCGTTGGTGTCCGTGGGCGATCGCCCATCGGCTGATCGCTTAATTTTCGAAACGTATTCAATCAACAGCCTGCTAAGCAGGTACGCAGGTGTCATCGGGTATGTGAGCCGTTTGGCGTTAGCCACGGTTCCCACGCGAAACCGGGGCTAACGCCCAAACGGCTCACAAGGTGAAACCCAATTATTCCTGCGCACCTGCTAGGTGTGTCGGTGCCGTCTCATCTTAATGGCGAAGCAATCCTGGCTCACGCCGCCGACGCGAAACCAGTCCTCCAGTGGGTCCCGAGTGGGAAAATGAGCCCTTTTTGCGGCGTCCATTGCCGGTGTAGGAATTCACCTTGACTCGATTTTGGTCGACTCATTCGAGTATACTGCACGAATCGATTTCACGAAGAAGCGGCGTCTGCCGAGGCAACGATCCGCCTCATCGACCGCCAGCGGCGACCATCTCGCCTTTCTTGCCAGCCCCCTTTCCTCCTTTGAGGCTCCCCCCTTGAACCAGCATCGACCCAAACCTGAAACCGCTCCCACCAATCGTCGAACGGTTTTGAAAGCGGCCGCCGGCGCCGTGGCCATGACGCCCTACTTCGCCTGGTCACCTCGGTCGTTGGCCGACGAAATCGCCGACGACAAGATCAACATCGGCCTCATCGGTGCCGGCGGCATGGGGCGTGGCAACCTGAACTCCGCCAAACAATGGCTGAACTTGGTCGCCATCGCGGACGCTGATTCCAGCCGCGCTCAACAAGCCAACGACCAATTCAGTGGTGGCAAAGCCGCCATGCACTCGGATTACCGAAAGGTGCTGGAACGGGATGACATCAAAGTCGTTCACATCGCGACCCCAGATCACTGGCACACCAAACCCTTGATCGAAGCCCTCTACGCCGGCAAAGACGTCTACTGCGAAAAACCGCTGACGTTGACGATCGACGAAGGCAAATTGATTCGCAAGGTGCAGAAAGAGACGGGGCGAATCGTTCAAGTCGGCACGCAACAGCGCAGCACGTTCGATAAGTTCACAAAAGCCATGGCGATCGTGAACGAAGGACGCCTCGGCAAAATTCATCGCGTGCAAGCCGCCATCGGTGGAGCTCCCACCAGCGGAGCGTTGCCAGTCGCGGCGCCACCCGAAGCGTTGGATTGGGATCTCTGGCTTGGCCCAGCACCCAAGGTCGACTACCGTCGCTCAGAAAACGGCAAGCAATCCAACGGGCATTACGAATTCCGTTGGTGGTACGAATACTCCGGCGGCAAACTGACCGACTGGGGCGCTCACCACGTCGACATCTGCAACTGGGCACTGAAGCTCAACGGCCAAACCGAAGGCCCCGTGTCGATCGGTGGAACCTCCGAGCACCCCGTCGAATACAAAGACGGCAAGCCGGCTCAAATCGATCGCTACAACACCGCGACTGCGTTTCAATTCAAGGTCGCCTACCCTGGCGGCACCGAAATGATCATTCGCAATGACACTCGCAACGGCGTGTTGATCGAAGGCGAAAAGGGTCGCATCTTTGTCAGTCGTGGCAACTTGTCCGGCAAACCGGTCGAAGACTTGGCCGACAACCCGCTGCCCGAAGACGCCATCTCCAAGGTCTACAAAGGCCTCCCGATCGAGCACAACGAACGTCGTGCCCATTGGTTCAACTTCTTGCACTGCCATCGCGAAGGACTGGAGCCCATCTCCGACGTGCACACGCACATGGAAATGCTCAACGTTTGTCACTTGGCTGGCATCTCGGCTCGCTTGGACCGCGAACTGAAATGGGACAACGCGACCGAGCAAATCGTGGGCGACGAGCAAGCCAACTCAATGTTGGCTCGTCCGTATCGCGAAGGTTACGAAATCGAAATGGGCTAAGGATTGGCTGCCGCGGATTCCAAGTGGTCGCAGAGCAATCCGACGTTCTTCACGAACGTCGCTGATTGAATGACACCCTCTTTCGGCGTCACCTTGCGACCTTCGGGATCTCGCACGAACCCCGGTTCCCGCCAACCACCATCCGCATGCTGAGCCGCCAAGATTCCCGCGATTCGATTCGCGGGAATCGAGGCGGCTTTTTTCGTTTTGCCCTCACGGATTCTTTGGCAGCGACGCTCCAACGAATCCAAGCAAGAAGCCCCAACAAACGCGTAGTGATCCGGCATCTCGGAATCATCGTTGGTCAGCTCGTAGTCCGAATTGAAATACAACGGCAGGTTGGTCTTCAACTCGGAATACCGTGGCAATTTGCCATCGGGTCGCAAACAGGTTTTCAAGTACGCGATGGCAGGTTCGATCGGTTTCAAGAACCTGGCGTCCTGGGTGGCTTCATACAAATCCATCAAGACTTCGATCGCAGTCTGTGATTCAGCCCCGGCAATCGCTGGCGGTTCAAACTTGCGGTCCCAAACCGGGTGCATCTGTCGGTCATATTGCTGAGCCCACGCGGGTTGCGGTTCAGGCATCTGCGCACGCAGCAAGAACTCGCCGCCCCGGATCGCGTTGTCTCGAAAGTGATCGTCACCGGTGACTCGCCAGGCCAACAACATCGTGCGAATCATGTTCTGCGTGATGTTGTCGTTGAGCATGTAACATCCCTCGTAATCTTTGGTCCACGTTCGCGACCACTCATCGGGATAACTCGCCTGCAAGATCGGGTAGTGCGAAACGCTTGGCGACTGGCTTGGCAGACGGTCGTAGTGATGGCTCCAGGCACCGATCGGATACTGCGACAAACGAGTGGAATCCAAGGCAGCATTGATCGCCCGAGCCAACGTCGGCGAGGCGGGCTGGTTGGATTCCCGCATGATTTCCTGAAGATGCAACAGGAAAGACAGGGCTGCTGAGGTCGTGTCGTCATCGAGCACGGTTCGGTTGTGCTTCCATTTTCGGGCTCGCCAGATCTCCCACCCACCTGGTTCTGGCGTGTGAGCCATCTTTTCGGCATCGGCCCGGACACCGGTTCGATAAGGAATCTGGGCGCGTTGCTCGGCACTGTAATCGATGGAGTACCCCCATCCGCCCGAAGCCAGTTGACCGTCGAACAGTGCATTGGCGACCTCGAAGGCAGCGAGCAGATGCACCGAGTCTCCGGTTTGAACAAACGACCGCAGGAAGGCATCTCCAACCGCCGGTGTGCCAGGTGGTTGGACCCAGACACGGTCTTGGTCGCAGGGACCTTCCCCGTGACTCAGTTTTCCATCCACGCTGCTGACCCACGCGTACCCACCATGATCGGCAACGGTGGTCGACATGTACTTGGTCGCTCGGGCGAGTGAGGCTGCCACCCTTTCATGCGAAGGAGTTTCCTCGGCCACACAGCTCCGCGTCCCAAGATTTCCCAAGCCCAACCAGCCCAGGGCAACCACGACACAAACCAACGATTGACGACAGACGCATCGCATGGGGGAGTCCTTGAACGAGAGCTCAGGCAGGTGGGGTGAGAGAGTGCCCATTCTACCGGAGGCTGCCTGGCCCCGCTTTGTCAGCCAAACGTCCGTTTTGCGAGGCAAATGCAAGCCACCGGAGCCCGTGTTCTGGGCGGAACTGCACCGCCCGCTATATCCGCCGTTGGTTCAGACGTTTATCCTACGACCATGAGCGAATTCCTCCTCTATTACCGACGCCCTGACCCGACGACGTGGGTGTACTTGTCGTCGTTTTTGACGATTGGACTGTTCTTCGTCTTCCGTCGGTTCTGGAGCATCCGCAACCTCGACATCGTGCTGTTGATCTTGCTGGCTCCTGGATTGTTGATGGTCAACGAAGGCTACCGCCGGCAAACACGCCTGGCTCGATTGGCTTCGGCAGAAATCAGTGCCGCCGCCAGCTCCATTCCGGTGGAAGCGGAAGGCGAGGACGCTGCGCCCACCGAATTGTCACCGGACAACGAAGCCGTCCCCCAAGCACCGGCCGAACCCGAATCGCCGCCGGCACTGCGTGAACTGACCTCGGAAGAATTGACAACGCTGCAGGGATCCGATGCCTACCAGCGGGCTGCGCAATTGCAGCGGACCGGTTTCATCACGTTGTTTTGCATCCAGTTCCTGGTGCTGGTGCGAATGTTGCTGGATCCGTTGATGGTGCGACGACCGCTCCTGGATCCCAATCTCACGACCGGCGGATTGAACTTTCTGGGAATCTCGCTGTTCATCTTCATGATGGCCAATGTCGTTGCCAGCACCCCCGAGATCCAACAGGAACAAGGTCCCAAATTGGGGCCCGGGTACGCGCTGATCAATATGTTGCCAGCCATTCCCACGCGGCCGATCAGCGAAGCGATCGCCGGTGCGGAGCCTCCCACGATGGCCGAGTTGACCGCCGCCGAACAACGCCGAACCATGGTCGCCAAGATCATTGCCATCTTGGCCCAGTCCGCTGTTTTGATCGGAATCTTATTGATCGGAAACCGACACTTCGGGAACCTCCGCGCCGGTGCCGGGTGTGCGACGCTGTATCTGCTGATGCCCTACACCGCTCAGATGACCGGCCGAGTCGATCACGTGGTCCCCGCAGCCCTGATTCTCTGGGCTGTGCTGATGTATCGCAAACCTCTGATCGCGGGACTGTTCATTGGTGCCGCGGCAGGGTTGTTGTACTACCCGCTGTTCCTGTTGCCACTGTGGTGCAGTTTCTATTGGCAACGTGGTGTCGGGCGATTCGCGGGCGCCGTGTTGGTCGCGTTGACGGTGCTGATGGCGTTGCTTGCATTCGCCGGTGGAGAACCCTTCCTGACACATGTCCAGCGGATGTTTGGGGTGCTCAATCCCAACAAAGGCCCCAATGAACTGACCGGGATTTGGGAACTCGGTTGGAACCCGATTTGGCGTTTGCCAGTGATCGTCGGCTACGTGATCTTGAGCTTCTTTTTCGCGGTTTGGCCCGGACAAAAGAACCTCGGCATTTTGATCAGTTGCTCCGCCGCCCTGATGGTCGCGGCTCAGTTCTGGCACGGCTACGGCGGTGGACTTTACATGGCTTGGTTCTTGCCGCTGCTGTTGCTGACCATTTTTCGACCCAACCTTCAAGACCGCGTGGCGACGAAAGTCATTGATGGACGTTCCCGTCCTTCACGCCGGTCCTCCACCGCTTTGGATGCAGCCTGATACGGATGTCCGATTACGCTTCCCAGATCGAGACCATCGATCACGATTTGAAGGACCTTGAAGCTTCCGACTCACGGTTTGCCATTTGGCGAATGGTGTTCTTCGTCGGTTTGGTTTTGGGCATTGGTTTTTCACTTGCGACCCAACACGTGATCTGGATCGGTGTGGCCGCTGGCTCTTTGATCGCATTTCTCGTGACCGTCGTTCGCAACGAAACCGTTCGTGAACGAATGGAAATGCTTCGCAACCACTCGCGAACCTTGCATCGATTGCAAGCTCGTCAAAATCGCGATTGGAACTCACTGGCCCGAGACAGTGTCGGCATCCGTGCATCGGAGATTCAACTCACGCCCGAGCAACAAGCCCTGGCGGGTGACCTGGACTTGATCGGTGACGCGTCGCTGTTCCAGTTGACCTCCATGGCCGCCACCACGCCGGGCGTTCGCACGCTGGCCAATTGGTTGTGCAGTCCCGTCGACCCGCCGCTGGCGAAAGATCGACACGCCTCGGTCAAACATCTGGCAGACCAACCTGAAAACCGATTGCGGTTTTATGTGCTCGCCCGCGACATCGGCGGCAGCACCGGTGACCCGGTGTCGTTCGTCGAGTGGGCGAAGGAACCCAATTGGTTGCCACCGCATCGATGGTTGATCCCCTGGGGCAACTTCACTGCGGTTGTTGCCATCGCAATCTTTGTTGGCATGATCTTGGGTGCGATCACGGACCAAGGCGATTGGGTCCGAATGGGGATGTACGGGCTGATCGGGATCGCGGTGCTGAACCTCGCCATCGGCTCGTTCTTGCTGGGCCCTGTCGCGGCAATCTTTCAAATCGCGATGGCATCCCGGCGCAGCGTCAACGACTACGCCGAACTGTTCGACGCGGCGAGTTGGTTGCCGGAATCACCCCCGGATCCCGCCGGACCGACCGCTCACATTCGCCGGACGTTGCTCAGTGACGACGAGCATTCCCAATCGGCTTCTCAGGGCATGCGTGAGTTGGCCCAGATCGCTCGCATGGGCGGCCTGAAGCAAGCCGCGTCCACGTTCCTGCTGTATCTGCCACTGCAAGCGTTCTGGTTGTGGGACGTGCGCGTGTTGCGTCGATTGGAAGGTTGGAAGTCGCGTTACGCCAGTCAGATCCCCGAGTGGTTTGATGCGCTCGGCGAACTCGAAGCCTTGATGTCGATCGCTGCACTGCAACACGATTCTCCGGACTGGTCTTCCCCGGAATGGCTCGAAGGTGAATCCACCATCACGCTGCAAGGACTGGGACACCCGCTGTTGCCCGAAGAGGCCCGCGTCACCAACGACGTCACGATTGGCCCGACCGGAACCTTGTTGCTCGTCACCGGCAGCAACATGTCCGGCAAGAGCACGATGCTGCGGAGCGCTGGCCTGAACGTGGCCCTCGCCATGGCCGGCGGACCAGTCTGTTGTCGACACATGAGTTTGCCGCCCCTGGAAATGGGAACCAGCATCCGAGTCAGCGATGACCTCAGCCAAGGCGTCTCTTACTACATGGCGGAACTGAATCGCCTGTCTGCTGTGGTCACGCACGCTCGCAAGCTGGCTGAGCAACGCGCTAGCAACTCGACGAAGCGAATTCAGTTCTTCTTGCTCGATGAGATCCTGCAGGGAACCAACAGCCGCGAACGTCAGATCGCAGTCGCTCGCGTGTTGCGGTTCTTGGTCGACGCGGGTGCGATCGGAGCCATCACGACGCACGACTTGGAACTCGCCGATGATCCCGAACTGATGAAGCTCGCCCACACCGTTCACTTCCGCGAAACGATCACGCCGGACGCCAGCGGTGATGAACGGATGACGTTCGATTACAAGATGCGCGATGGCGTGTCCCCCACCACCAACGCCCTGCGACTGCTCGAGATCGTCGGCTTGGGCGAGAAGTGACCTGACGACCACTCGTTGGCCAACGGCCTTTTTCAACTCTTCGTGTCAGATTGATCATGGCCGTTGGCCAAACCGATGGGTGACGTCTCTTCCTTCTACAACAACAACCTCTCCCGAAACGAAGTTTGGGGAGAGGTCGAGCGACGCCGTTCAGGCGTACGCGAGGGTGAGGGCCGGGCATGAGAAGCGGTGTGCAATGCCCTCCCATCGAACAGCACGCTTGATTTCGAGTTATGATCGAGCCCCCACCAGGCTCCCTCAACACTCCCCACCTTCCGAGTGATCGATCATGCAACGACGACACTTTCTCGCCGCCACCGCAGCGGCCAGCCTCGCAACACCCGCTCTCGCCCAAGCGAACTCAGACACACTGAAAGCGGTCGCGATCGGCCACACGGGCCGCGGCGACTTTGGCCATGGACTCGACAGCATCTGGCAACGATTGCCGGAAACCCAATTGGTTGCCATCGCGGATGCCAATCCGGACGGGCTGAAGAAAGCCCAAAAACGATTGAACGTTGAGCGTGGCTTCGCGGACTATCGCGAAATGCTCGATGAGATTCGTCCCGACATCGTGGCTGTTTGCCCCCGCCATGCCGACCAACATCACGACATGGCGCTGGCGGCGATCCAGTCCGGTGCCCGTGGTGTTTACCTCGAGAAGCCATTTGTCCCCACGCCCGCAGAAGCTGACTCACTGATCGCGGCCTGCCAGCAACACAATGCAAAGATCGCGATTGCTCATCGGAACCGATACCATCCGACGTTGCCAATTGTTCGTGAGTTGATCGAGGCCGGTGAAATCGGTCGTCTTCTCGAAATTCGCGGTCGAGGCAAAAGCGATCATCGCGGTGGTGTCGAAGACCTGTGGGTGTTGGGAACCCATGTTTTGAACCTGACGCATTTCTTGGCCGGCGACCCGGTCTCATGCTCCGCATCCCTGATGCAAGACGGCCGCTTGGTCGAACCATCTGACGTCCGGGAAGGTCGCGAGGGCTTGGGTCTGATGGCTGGCAACGCCGTGCATGCTCGCTATCAGATGAACAACGGCATCGTCGCGACGTTTGATTCCATTGCCAGCGATGGCACTGAAAACGCTGGCTTTGGCTTGCGATTGATTGGAAGCAAGGGCACGATTGCGATTCACATCGACAAGAGTCCGCTGGCGTATCTGCTGCCCGGCAATCCCTTTCGAACACCCACCGAACCAGGTGCCTGGATCCCAATCACCGCCGCGGGAATCGGCCAACCCGAACCACGAGAGGATCTGCGGCAAATGGTCGAACACCATGGCTTCCCCGCTCGCGATTTAGTTGCCGCGATTCGGGAAGATCGCGAACCGCTCTGCAATGCGAGTCAGGGACGAACGACCGTCGAGATGGTTTGTGCTGCTCTCGAATCGCACCGTCAAAACGGCGCCGTGGTACAGCTGCCATTGAAGCACCGCGACAACCCGCTTTCGCGGTTTTGAAAAGCTATTCCGGAATCACCTCCCGGTTGCTTTCGTAGCGGAAGGGCGCGAGCCCTCCGGTATCGTGGCACCGGGCGGCTTGCGACGCTCCGCTAAAAAAGAAGGCTCTTTCGGGGCAGTTTCTAAGTCAAACGCTGGTCGGTGGTGACATCCACAGCACGGTCGCGTCGCCGGATTGCAATTGCACTGGGCCGCACGCGGCCGGCAGCAACACGCTCTCGCCGGTGGCCAGTTTGGTGGTGGTGTTTTCGCCGGACAGAATCGCCTCCCCCGAGATCACCGTGACCAAGTGACAACGGTCATCACCGCCGATCGTTTGATCGGTGTCGTGCACCCGTCGCAGAACGAACTTGTCGCACTCGACCAACGTTTCGGATCCACTCTGAATCGGTTTGCGAATCGGGTCGACGGGCCCACGTTCGTAGTCGGAAACCTCCAATGACGATTCGATGTGCAGCGGTCTGGATTTGCCCGAAGCATCCACACGGTTCCAATCAAACAACCGAAATGTCGTGTTGCTGGATTGTTGAATCTCCGCGACGACCAACCCGCCGCCCAAAGCGTGCACGGTTCCCGCGGGAATGAAGACGCAGTCACCCGCCTCAGGATGATACGCGTGCAGCGCACGATCGGTTTCACCGGCCAACATCATCTCTCGCAAGGATTCGCGATCGACGCCTGCTTTCAATCCTGAATAGATCACGCTGTCAGGTTCGCTGTGCAGGATCACCCAAGCCTCGGTCTTGCCCAGATCCGGCGGATGCATCGTGGCACCGTAAGCATCGTCCGGGTGAACCTGCACCGACAACACACGGTTGCAGTCCAGAAACTTCAGAAGCAACGGAAAGGTCTTTGCATCGGGGTTGGCTTCCACCCAGTCCTTGCCCATCAACCACTGGCGACGGTTGGCAAACAGTTCCCCCAAGGATTGACCGGCCAGTTCGCCATCGGTGACGACACTTTGGTCGTCACCATGATCGACGATCTCCCAGCTCTCGGCGTAGTCGTCCGCGTCACCGATCGGCTTGTGAAGCATCTCGCCCAATCGGCGTCCACCCCAAATGGTCTGCTTCAGCAGAGGACGAAATCGCAGTGGTGTGGATGTCATAGAAGTGTCCGGATTTCCAGTGAAGTGATTTTCGAGCGTGACAATGGCTCAAGTCTTAACGCCTACACCGAGCTTACCGCTCGCGTGTGATTTTCAGTTCTTTATCATCGGTTGAGGCGATCCGATCTGCGACATGCGATCATCACTGCCGATCGCAGAAAAACTTAAAATCATCACTGCAGCTCATCTCGGATGCGTTGCAAAACATCAGAGGATCAGCATCTCCAGTGGCACGCGGGACACCGTACACGTTGCTCGAATATGATCCGACAAGCATGTACGAGATGTTGGACTCGTTCAACGCGGTGACGACCTTCGCGACTGCTTCATTGCCGTCCGATACTGTCACGACGCATCCGCGACAGCAGAGTTTTGGGAAGTGTTTTGGCGATAGAAGCGTTTAGAGTCCCGATCACGCAGGACGCCACGCCGTCGTGCTATCTCAACATCAATCTCGCACATGCTCCATCCCGGGTGCAATCCACGAAGCAGGTCGCGCGTCCGCGCAAGTTGCTCGGCATGCAATCGAGCACCGGCAGCAAGACGATCGTCAAGAGACATCTGCCTCGCTCGCTCGACTTTGTCCTGTCGAATGGCTTGTTGAAGTGGTTGTTGGTCCATGCTCCTATTGTCCCAGTTCCAAACCAGTTCTGCAACGAGCCAGGGATTGGGCAATAGGCAGAACAAATTGCGTGATAGTCGCCGCGTTCACTGAGACGATGTTTTGTGGCTCACTGTCTTCGGCAAGCGATACCACTCGAGCCCAATGAAAGTTGGATGTTTGACGACCAACCAATGCACCAACAAAAGATTGCATACGATCCAGCCCGCTCCCACCAAAAAAGTGATCCAGAAATCAGGTTCCGTCCAGTTCCCAATCCAAGCAATCGCTGCCAACACCAACCATGCGAGATAAAACGCCGTCCAGACAATGCGACGGCGGAGAACGCTCCAATGACGAGCCATCGAGACCCAAGATGGCAGTAGAACCACCCACCAACCCATGAACCCCACGCTCAGGCACACTGTCAAAACCACGAAGAACGCGAAACCAGGTCCCAAGAAACCGGTATTCGGTTCGAAAATCCATTTGTGTTGCAATCGATAAACCGTGATGTGGATCGCAACGGCGGCAGTCAACAACATCAGATCGATCAACGAAACCTTCGCCGGTGTGACTGGGTCACCGGTCACACGATCGCGCAAGCGGATACGAAACAGCTTCCATCCGCCAACCAAAAACATGGTTGCTAGAAGCGAGATGGTCGTCCCAAACGAGACCCCAGAAATCACCGTCCAGTGATCCACCCAGCTCGACAAGCGTGTCGTGCGTCCCTGAAACCACAGATTCAACAAGTGCCCTGCGGTCAGGACCAAGAGAACTCCGTGGGACAAAGACCAGGCCTTTAAAAAGCTCGTCCAAATCCGACCAGAACAAAGAACACTTTGAATACTGGCCCAGGTGATGAACCAGGTGAAACCGGTCGTCATGAAACAGAGAGAAACGGTTTGCGGGACTTGATTCGGGACAACCGCTTGGACAATCGTCCCAATCGCAATCACCGCCCAGGCCAGCCACTGCAATCGCGTGATACGTTGGGTTGGTGCCATGCGGTCCTCGTCGTCTGGGACAGCTCATTGTTCGGGTAGCGGAATTCGTCAAGAGCCTTCGACTTGCTTGTCGAAATCCCGAAAGTCTTGACGACTTTCCCTACGGTGATGAACCTGAAATTAAGCTGTCAAAGACCGCGTCGGTCTCAATTGCAAATCGAGTTGACTCTGAATACGAGATCACTCGTATTCGCGGACTTGGCGTGCGATCGCGGCGGCCAGTGCGTCGCGAACGCTTTCGATCGTGATCCGGTCGAAGATCTGCTGGAAGAACCCACTGACGATCATGCGAGTGGCTTCCTTCTGAGTGAAGCCGCGGCAACGAGCGTAGAAGATTTGCTCTTCATCGACCTTGGCCGTTGTGCTGCCGTGGGTGCAACGCACGTCATCGGCTTCGATCTCCAGTCCAGGAATCGAATCGGCTCGCGAATGATGCGACAGAACCAAGTTGTCGTTGCGTTGGTAACCGTCGGTCTTCTGAGCGATCTTGTCGACCTTGATCATCCCACGCCACACCGTGCGGCTCTTGTCCTGTTGAGCGGACTTGTACAAGAAGTCGCTGTGGCAGTTCGGGGCCCGGTGATATTGTTGGGTGTGGTAGGCCAAGTGCTGGCGGCCTTCTGTGAACATCACGCCGTTGACTTGGCAATTGGCTCCCGCGCCCACCATGTCGACCGATTGGTTGACCTTGGACAACCCGGAACCCATCGCGGCGATGGTCCACTGGAGCTGCGAATCGCGATCGATCGTGGCTTGTTGGTGCGCGAAGTGATACGTCTTGTGGCCCCATTCTTGGACGTTGACGTATCGCAGATGCGAACCAGGTTTCTGAATCAACTCGACCGCACCCATGTGCAAACCGGCGGCTTCTGAATTGACGCTGTTGCACTCGTGCAGAACCGTTGCTTCGGCCCCGTCTTCCAACACGATCAATGTGTGAGCCGTGTCTGTTCCGCCGTCGCTCAACGTCGAACCGAGGTAAATCGGTTTTTCGATCACAACGCCGCGAGGCACATACAGGAACTGACCACCGGACCAGAACGCAGCGTGCAGTGCAGCGAACTTGTCGTGGTCGGGATCAACGACTGTGTATAGGAACGGGCGAACCTTCTCAGGTTGCTCCCGACAAAGACGCTCCAAACTGCCGAAGATGACGCCTTTGGCGGCCAGTTCTTCGTCGAGCGATTCGGAAATCACTTGGCTATCAAACGTTTCCAGAACGCCGCCCGGGTCCACTCCATCACGAAGTTGGTGAACCGAGGGGACTTCGCCAGCGGGAACTTCCACGGGCGGAGCGAATTTTTTGATCTGGAACGTTCGAATGTCCGTGCGGATCCATTCTTCGCTACGACGAGCGGGCCAATCCATCGCATCGGCATGCGAAAACGATTCTCGGCGCAGATCGGTCAACCATTGCGGTTCATCTTTCCGCGATGCGAGAAAGGCTTCGAAGCCTGCGGCATCGAAAGTGAGGGTCGAGGTGGTGGTCATGAAGAAAAAATGAAAAGAGTGTTTTGCGGTAGCTGAAAAACGGAATGTCGCTCGGTGAAAACGCTCTTGATAGGGCACCGCCGAGCAACAGGTTGTGTGGTGTACAACAAATCGTCTTAGCGGAGCGGCGCAAGCCGCCCGGTGCGTCACCGGAGGGCTCGCGCCCTTCCGCTATCAATGCGCCGTTTTCAAGTGCGACCAAGTAAAGTCGCGAGCGGCGAGTGTTGGCGGGTCGGCGATGAATCAGCCGACACTGCCTTCCATTTGCAGTTGAATCAATCGGTTCATCTCAACGGCGTATTCCATCGGCAGCTCTTTCACGAGCGGCTCAATGAAGCCGTTGACGATCATGGTGCTGGCTTCCGATTCGGTCAGACCACGGCTGAGCAGATAGAACATTTGCTCTTCGCCAATTCGCGAAACGCTGGCTTCGTGACCGATTTGGACATCTTGCTCCGCAACTTCGATGTACGGGTACGTGTCGCTGCGGCTTTCGGGATCCAGGATCAACGCGTCACAGACAACGCTGTTCTTGCTGTTGTGAGCCCCGGGTTCGACGCGAACCAAACCGCGGTAGCTGCTGCGCCCGCCGTTCTTGCTGATCGATTTGCTGATGATTTGGCCCGTCGTGTTCGGAGCCGCATGCACCAACTTGGCACCTGCATCTTGGTGTTGACCGGCCGATGAGAAGGCGATCGAAAGGATCTCACCACGAGCACCGGGTTCCATCATGTGAACGGCGGGGTACTTCATCGTCAGCTTGCTGCCGAGGTTCCCGTCGACCCACTCCATCGTCGCGTCCTGGTACGCATAAGCGCGTTTGGTCACGAGGTTGTAGATGTTGTTGGCCCAGTTTTGGATCGTCGTGTAGCGACAACGAGCGTCCTTTTTGACAATCACTTCCACGACCGCGCTGTGCAACGATTCGGTGGTGTACATCGGAGCGGTGCAGCCCTCGACGTAGTGAATGCTGGCGCCTTCGTCGACAATGATCAGCGTTCGTTCGAACTGGCCCATGCTTTCCGCATTGATACGGAAGTACGCTTGCAAGGGGAATTCAATGTGCACGCCGGGCGGCACATAGATGAACGATCCACCGGACCAAACCGCGCTGTTCAGGGCAGCGAATTTGTTGTCCGTCGGCGGAATGATCTTGCCGAAGTACTCTCGCAACAACTCGGGGTGTTCGCGAACCGCAGCGTCGGTGTCAGTGAACAACACGCCTTGCTTGGCCAGGTCTTCTTGCAGCGAACCATAGACCACTTCGCTTTCGAACTGAGCCTTCACACCGGCCAAGAATTTCTTCTCGGCTTCCGGGATGCCCAGCTTGTCAAACGTGTCTTTGATCTCTTGAGGAACATCGTCCCAAGACTTCTCGGACTGGCCGGTCGGTTTGAGATAGTAGTAGATGTCTTGGAAATCCAAATCGAGTGCCCCACCCCATTTGGGCATCGGGCGCGATTCAAACTCGGCCAGAGACTTCAAGCGGAATTCCCGCATCCAGTCTGGTTCGTTCTTGATGTCCGAAATTTGATTGACAACGTCCGCGTTCAGGCCCTTTTGGGCCTTGAAGACACCGGTGGTTTCGGTGCGGAAGTTGTACTTATTGATTTCGCCGATTTGGTCGTTTTCAGTGACGTCGGTCGCCATGGTAAAAGCTCAGTGGGCGTGGTGTGGAATCTGTCTTGGTAGGAATCGTCGCGGGCAATCAGACCGCGGTTTCTTCGGCCAACATTTCTTGATTGACGGCTTCGGCTTCGGGGTACGACTTGCGGATGCGGTCGTAACCATGCTCGTGCAATTCCACGGCCAATTCTTTGCCGCCAGTTTCAACCAGGCGGCCACCGAGCATCACGTGCGTGTACTCCGGTGGGTTGTGCACCAACAACTTGTCGTGGTGCGTGATGATCAACAGTCCCATCTTTTCGCGACCAATGTCCGCGATCGATTCGCTGGCCAAACGCACCGCGTCGGCATCCAAGCCTGAGTCGGTTTCGTCGAGGACTGCGAATTTGGGTTGCAGCATGGCGAGTTGAAGGATCTCAGCTCGTTTCATTTCGCCGCCAGAAAAACCATCGTTGACATAGCGGCGGGCGAACTCGACATCCATTCGCAGGTGAGCCATTTTTTCCTTCAGTTCCTTGCGGAACTCTCGCATCGGAATCAGCTCTTCGCCTTCCTTGCGGTCTGGGTTGCGAACGTTGGTCGTCGCGTGACGAAGGAAGTCGGCCATCTTCACGCCGGGAATCGCCATCGGACGCTGGAACGCCATGAAGATGCCAGCCCGAGCACGCTCGTCAGGTGCCATCGCCAAGACATCTTCGCCGTCCAACGTGATGCTGCCGTCGGTCACCGTGTAACCGGGGTGACCCATGATCGCCAAACCCAGCGTGCTTTTGCCGCTGCCGTTGGGGCCCATCAAGGCGTGTGTCTCGCCGTGATTGATCGTCAGGTTCACGCCACGCAGAATCGGTTTGTCGCCGACGGAAACGTGCAGGTTTTCGATTTTCAGGATGTGATTCATGGCAAGAGAAGCCTTCAAGAGAAAAACAGTTGGTCGTATAGCGAGATCGGTGAGATACGTGCTCTCAACCCGATTCGGAATTGGAGGTTGGATTGGTGTCGCTGTCAGATTTGGTCGAGAACTGGCAACACGAGTCGCCATCCATCCGGCAGCTGCTCAGATGAACGTCTTCGCCCAAAGCTTCAGACAACATTTGTTCTTCGAGTCGGCACATCGACCGGTCGCCCGCCGCAGCGGTCAAACTCGGATACGGACATGCCTCGATGTCCAAAACAGGGAGGACACCGTCGGGTTGAGACGTCACCTCGATCAGGGAGGCCGAAATCTCCTTCGTTTGCAGCATCGACGTCAATCGCTGCATTCGTTCCTGGAACGAATCTTCGCCCCCGCCGATTTGCTGACAGGAACACGCCGCTTTGTTTTCGTCATGAACCGCCACACCATCGACATCGCCCTGCAATGCCGCGGCAAATTGACGCCCCAATCGAGAAGCGATCGCAGAAATCAATTTTTCGCGAGTGTCCTCATCGGAAATTGCAACGATCTCCGCCCACATGGCCTCAGCCAATTCGGTCGCATCTGCACCCGCCCGGCGGTAACCAGCGGGCGTCAACACGTAGTGGTACGTCGGCCGACCACGACCAGCGACGACTTTCTCTCGGGCGATCAACCCAACCTCGAGCAACCGTTCGACACGTTGTCGAACCGCCGTCGCGGTCACGCCCAATTGCTTCGTCAAATCACCAATCGCCTTCGGTTCACCACTGCGAAGACACAGCAACAACTCCCGATCCACGCTCCGAACCGCTGCCGCATTGACCGCCGTTTGCGCCCGCGATGTCACCACCGAAACAGGACGCTCGCCCGACGGGTCGGAAGTCGAATCAGAGGTGGAAGAAGACGTTGCCATACACCCAGTATTCCAATCCTTTGATTTTTGACAACCGTTGTTGTCAAAAATAGATCGAGAACCCCCTCACAGGAAATTCGCCGTCTCGTTACGATCTGGGCGGTTTGTGGACAATTTCGTCTTCGAAACCCGATATGGGGTCGGAACCGACCTCCGATTTTTCTTCGACACCCCCAGATGAGTGGTATTTTTGATGAAAGCCGTCGCGGTCAGGCCAGGAACTCCCAACAGTGTTCACATGCAAGAGATCGCTCGCCCATCGGTCGACCAAGTCGCCGACGGCCTGGGTGTGCTGGTCAAAGTCTTGAAGGTTGGCGTCGACGCGACGGACCGAGAAATCAATGACGCGTTGTACGGCAACGCTCCCGAAGGCGACGACTACTTGGTCATCGGCCACGAGTGCTTTGGCGTCGTCGAAGCCGTTGGCGAGAACGTCAAACGAGTCAAACCGGGCGACTTCGTGACCGCCACGGTTCGCCGTCCTGGGAATTCGATCTATGACTTGATCGGCACCAACGACATGACCAGCGAAGAAACCTACTACGAACGTGGGATCAACCTGCGTCATGGTTTCTTGACCGAGTACTTCGTCGACGAAGAGGAGTACATCGTCCGCGTGCCACAGGGTCTGCAACACCTGCACGTGTTGCAAGAACCGATGAGCTGCGCGGCCAAAGCAGTTCACCAAGCGTACGAAGCTCAACGCCGAATGAAAGTCTGGAACCCGAAGGTCGCCTACGTTTTGGGCGCCGGACAAATCGGCTTGCTGACGACGTTGGTGCTGAAGCTTCGCGGACTGGAAGTCTTCACGCTCGCCCGCGGTGAGGCTCCCAACCTGAAAGCTGAAATTGTCGAAGGAATGGAATCGACCTACGTCAGCACCGCGCAAACGTCCATGTCGGAGTTGGTCGCCAAGACCGGTCGCCCCGATTTGATCGTCGATGCAACTGGCTTCAGCCCGCTGGCGTTTGAAGCGATGGAACACATCGGTCACAACGGCGTTGTGGTTTGGACAGGCATCACCGGCGGCGAACGCAAGACCGAAGTTCCCTCGGACAAGATCAACATCGAATGGGTGCTCGGCAACAAGCTTCTGCTGGGCAGCGTCAACGCCAACCGCGGCCACTTCGAAATGGGCATCCGTGACTTGGCACTCGGCGACATGATGTTCCCGGGTGTGCTGGAAAAGATCCTGACCAACCCGGTCGACGGCCTGGACAACTTCCAAGAGATGATGCGTTTGTTGGTCGAAGACAAAGATGCCTTGAAGGTGTTCGTCAATGTCGCATCCGCGTGAACGATTGCCGGCCAATGAGATTGACTCGGTTCGCCGAGTCGTCTTGTGCTACCCCGCCCTCCCGCGACACATCGAGCAACTCGAAGCAACGCTCGCGGAATTGAAGGCGGACCCGAACTGCCCACTGAACCACGACGTCGAAGTCGTGGACGCAGGCCAGGAACGCATCGACGAATTGCTTCCCACCGCGGACATTTTCATCGGGCATGCCAAGGTCCCGGTCGATTGGGATCGCGTCTTGGCAGCGGGCCGACTGGGGTGGATTCAATCCAGCGCCGCTGGACTGGATCACTGCCTCGTGCCCGGCGTGATCGCGAATCCGAACATCATGGTCAGCAGTGCCTCGGGTCTGTTTGCACCTCAAGTCGCGGAGCAAACGTTTGCGTTGTTGTTCGGCGTTTTACGTCGCATTGGGCTGTTTGAACGAGCCCGTCCGAAACGCGAATTCATTCGACTTCCCACCGAGGACCTGCGTGGCAAAACCGTCGGCATCGTTGGATTGGGCGGCAACGGGCGGGCCATCGCGGCCAAACTTGCACCCTGGGACGTTCGCCTGATCGCGACAGATTACTACCCCGAGGATTGCCCGCCCGAAGTGGAAACGCTGTGGCCCGCCGAGCGCGTCAACGATCTGTTCGCGGCCAGCGACATTGTGATCCTGACGCTGCCGCTGAACTCATCGACTCGCAAGTGGATCGGCGCCGAACAGATTGCCGCGATGAAACCAGGCGGCTACCTGATCAACGTCGCTCGCGGTCAAGTGCTCGACGAAGAAGCCTTGGTGGACGCGCTGAAAAGCGGCCACTTGGCGGGTGCGGGTGTCGATGTGACCTACACCGAACCGTTGCCTGAAAACAGCCCGTTGTGGGACCACCCCAACGTGTTGATCACACCACACGTTGGTGCACAATCCGCTCGCCGAGTGGATGACTCCAACGAACTGGCTTGCGTCAATCTGCGACGATACTTTCACGGCGAAACGATCATCAACCGAGTCGATAAAAACCTCGGCTTCCCTCATCCCCATGACTCGCACGCAGCCTGGGTTCGATCGCAATCATGAGCAGTGGACGAGAGACTCTTCCCGGCGATGCGATCCTCTACCAAGGCGACCATGCCGAGGGTCCCTTGCTGATGCCGCCAACGCATCGCGAATCGTTTGTGGAAGAGTTCAATCGCACTTACCGATCGATCAATCTTTCGATCACGATCCGTGAACGGGATCCAAGTGATCAGCCGGAAGACGCGACATCCACTCTGCAAATCCAGCAGGCCCAGTCGAGTCAGCAGTGATCAGACGGGAGCAGCCATTCGACTTCCCAGTAGCCGGATTCGGCAGAATTCGGTTGTTGTCAGGGAGAGAGACGCTTGATCGTCCATTCGCTTGAGTCCGCACGTTCACGTTGGTAGACCAAGCGATCATGCAGCCGGCTCGGCCGTCCTTGCCAGAACTCAAAGGACATCGGGGTCACCGCGTAGCCGCCCCAGTTCTCAGGCAACGGGATCTTGCTGCCCTCCGGATAGCGAGCCTTCAGTTCCGCCAATGAGGCTTCCAGTGCTTCGCGAGATTCGATGGTCGCGGACTGCTGACTCACGTGAGCGCCGAGCTGGCTGTCACGAGGACGGGAATGAAAGTACTTCTCCGACATGTCTCGCGAAACCTTGTCCACCAACCCTTGAATTCGGACCTGACGCTGGCAGTGGGGCCAGAACAGGCACAGCGAAACTCGCGGGTTGGCTCGCATTTGGGAGCCCTTGGTCGAGTCGTAATTGGTGTAGAAGAGGAACTTTTTCTCCTCCACGCCCTTCAAAAGAACGATCCGGCTGGTGATTTCGCCGCCTGAATCACTCGTCGACAAAGTCATCGCGTTGGGTTCGAACCAGCTCGGCACATCCTCCAAAGCCTCTTCGAACCAGCAATGAAACTGAACCAAGGGGTCACGTTTGGCGTCTTTTTCATGCAGCCCCCCCAAGGAATAGTTTTTTCGCATCTGGTCCATCGCGGGTGGGATGAAATCGCTCATAACTGTTTGAGACCGGAAATCAGGGGCTTTTAGAGAACTCAGGCGGCGAAGAAATCGCGTTTGGCGCGCCGCTTGCCTATTTGCTTAGCAGTCTTCACGGGTGACTGTCTTTTTGGCAACCACCCTCTTCCCTGTCCAATCGGAATTCAAATGCAAAACGTGCAAACGGGTGATTTGCTGGTCAGCTCGACATTGGTCGATGGCACCGCGCTCAACCAAGCGGTTTGCCTGTTGGTCCATGAAGATGTGGAACACGCCATCGGGTTGATGCTCAACCGCCCCATGCAAGCGATGGCGGGTGCCATCGCGGTCCAAGCCAAAGCCAGTGAAACACCGAAAATTCCGCGGTGGAAATCGGAAGAGGACGACGAGAGTCTCGACCTGGATGAGGCCGCCAGTCAGTCGTCCGATTCACCCGAAAACGCCGTTTCAGAGGCTTCCACGGTGATGATCACAGGCGACCAAAAGGACCAACTGACCCAGCAACTCATCGCGGGAAAGCTCTCCAACGGATCGCCGCTGCACTTTGGCGGCCCGCTCTCTGGGCCCATCGTCGCGGTGCACTCCACCCGTGAATTGGCAGAAGCCGAAACGGGTGAGGGGATCTTCGTTGCCGCGCAACGAGAGAACTTGGAGGCGTTGATGAAGTCCGATCAACTTCCCTACCGCTTGATCGTGGGGCACCTGGGATGGACCGCAGAACAACTCGAAAACGAGATTGAGGAAGGCATTTGGCACCGAATTCCCGCCACTTCGGACGTGCTGAATGCGGACGACGCGACAATGTGGCCCCGCATGATCCGTCGTGCCACGGCAAATTCAGTCGCTCGTTGGCTGGATACGACTGACGTTCCTGGATCGGCCGAGTTAAACTGATCTTATGAACCGACCTCGAACAGACCACTCCGACGACACTGAAAAGCCGTTTCGCATCCAGAAACGCCGCTTGGGACGAATCAAAGTCATCAAGCCTGAGGGCGAATATGGCTTCATCGATTCCGACGACTTCCGTGAAGATGTCTTCTTTCACTTCAAAGCGTGGGAAGCCTCCAACGGCGAAACCTTCGACGTCGACTCCTACGTCGAATTCGAACTGGACGATGACCAATTCGACGACACCAAACGCCTGCGAGCCAAGGTCTTCCGACCAACGGATCGTCCGGACGGCAAAAAACTGTCCGCCCGCGACGCGACGTTCGATCTGGTGTTTCACCACCCCAAGGCTCGACGGCGACGCCCCACTTGGCGTGACAACCAGTCCTGATCAGCGACGAAACAACTCGCTGGTCACGATGGATTCGATCAGCTGAGCGGCTGGATAGCCCTCGTCTTCGAGCGGCTTCAACATCGCGTCGACCGCGGCTCGGTCCGATGGTTCGATCCGCCTTCCTAAGGCGTGCATCAGCAAGCGTTCCGTCACCGTCCGGGCGATGAAGTCTTGCCGCTTGATCAGTTGCTGCTTCAAACCTTCGACCCCCTCAAACTTGGCTCCTCCGGGCAGTTCACCCGAGGTGTCGATCGGTCGCCGCGGCTTGGTGTCGTAAACCTTCCGTGACTGACCAATCGCATCGAAGCCTTCCATCGCAAATCCAAGCGGGTCGATCTTGCGGTGACACTGAAAGCACGTCGCATTCTCGCGGTGCTTCAACAGTTGATCACGGATCGTCTTGGCACCTCGCGTGTCGGGCTCGATCGTTGGCACGTCATCCGGCGGTGGTGGAGTTGGCGTTCCAAGAATGTTTTCCAGCAACCACACTCCTCGCGTCACGGGCGATGTTTCAATCCCATTGGCCGAGACCGTCAGAATGCTGGCTTGGCCCAACAAACCACCTCGCCCCAGCCGTCTTTGGCCAGGTGAGTTCTCAAAGTCAAAACGCCGAAACTCCGTCGCCCGGTCCTCAGAAAACTCTTCGGCGACACCGTACAGTTTCGCGAGATCACGGTTGAGAAACGAGTGTGACGCGGCGAGCAATTCGGTCAACGAATCGTCTCGGTCGATCAAGTCACGGAAGAACATCTGCGTCTCACGCTTCATGTCGACTTGCAGATCCCCGGCGTAGAAAAACGCGAACTCACGTGGGTCAGGCGGCATGGATCCAAGCGAGCGAAGGTCCAACCAGTTGTCCAGGAAGTCGGCGACAAACGCATCGGATTCCTCGGAGTCCAACAGCCGTCGCGTTTGTTGACGGAGCGTTTCTGGATCGTGCAGTTTGCCCTCGTCCGCCAATCGACGAAGCGTTGCATCGGGCATGCTCGACGTCAGGAAGTACGCCAACCGTTCCGCCAACGCATGCTCAGACAATTGCCCGCTCTCGGCGTCCGGTGTTTGAAAGTACAAGAACGCGGCGCTGCACAAGATCGCTTTGACGGTGTCCGCGTAAGCCAACCGAGAGGATTGTCCCAACGCCCGGCGTGAATCGTAGAACGCCACCAATTCCGCGATCTCGGTTTCCGTGACCGGACGTCGGTAGGCTCGCGTTGCAAACCGTACGATCTGATCTCGAACCGTCGCTTCATCCCATGGCTCTTCCCCGGATGCACCGCGGCCGAACAATGCCTGCTGGCTCGCCGTCGGCCAAGCGTGGGCGATCGGTCCGCGAACTTTCACCTCTTCGATGCGCAGGTGCGGGATCTTTCCCTCGCTGATCAGCGCGATGCGCTGCAGAAAGATACCGGCTGTTTTGCGAATCTTCTCTGGCAACAAATCTCGATGCATCCGGTAGATCCGAGCGTAGGACCCACGCACATCATGCATGCCATTTTCAAAGGTGAAGCGTGCCACAAACCCTCGATCGAGCGGGACTTCGAATCGGATCCACTCAAACTCATCGTCGGGCACCATCGATTCGGCTAGCAAGGGCTGAATCGGCTGGCGGTGAGGCAGGTCACCAATTCGCGTGTCGCCCGGTCGGATGCCCAGGCGAAATGGTTCCTCCAAATCAATCTTGACCGATTGTTCACTGTACGGCGTGTCGCGATGCATCGCTTTGACACGCACTAAAATCTCATAGGTGCCATCGACCGGAACGCCCTTGGAAAATGACTCGATGTGGCCGTAAGCACCCTCGGTTTTGTCGTTGAACGGATGATCGTAAAGGCACAAGAAGCGATCGTTGAAAGCGCGACGATGTGCGGTCCGCAACTCCGCTTGCTGCGGGAACTTCCCGCGAAACGACCATTCGCTCATCGCGGGACGCTCGCTGGGTCCCATCGCTTTGGTGACGCACCGGTCCGCCGCATCGAGGTACCGCTCCAACAGATGCCCCGACATCACCAACGTGTCACCCACGTTGTCAAAGTGCTGGGACAAATTGTCCGCTGGGAACTCCAAGGTCGGATCAAACATGGTCATATCGATGTTCAAAAGATCCGACATCGTCTCGCGGTACTCCCGTCGAGTGAGCCTTCGCAAGACCGTGCGGCCGTTGGTGCTGGTCGCCTCTTGCCTCATCTGAGTCAAACGCTGCGTCAGCGCATCGACCGCTGCCAAGCGATCTTCTTCCGAGGGTTGGTCCCCATCCTCAGGCGGCATCGAACGAAGCGTCAGCTCATCGATCGCTTCCTGCAACAACTGAGTGTCGAAACCTGATTCGCCAAGGTTCAACGATTCCAGGTCTCGTTCGCCGGCCGGGTCGTCCGAAGTGTGGCAATCAATGCAGTAGCTTTCCAGGAATCCAACCGGATCCATCTGCTGGGGTTCCTCCGCCTGCACCCCACACCACGCAGGAAACAGAACGCCAACAATCAACCATCGAAACCGGTGCGGCAGCAACATCACGCCCAACCTCGGAGCGTCCCCGTGCTGGTCCCGAACGAATCCGTTTCGACACCGAAATCTTGCAACAGGGAAACGTACAGATTGGTCAGCGGTGGACGATCATTCGCCTGTTCATCGAACGCGAGCCACCGCCCCTGCTTTGCACCACCGCCCGCGACGACGAGCGGCAAATTGCTGTTGGTGTGAGAGTTGGCATTGCCCATCCCGCTTCCAAACAGAACCGACGTTTGATCGAGCAACGGCCCATGTTCATCATTGGTGCTGGCAAGTTTATCGATGAAGCGAGTGAATTGCTCGACTTGATAACGTTCGATTGCAATCAGTTTGTCGATGTTCTCTTGGCGTTGACCATGATGCGACAAAGCGTGGTAGCCACCTTTGATCCCCAAGTCATTGGGATTGAAATCACCACCAATTTCAAGCGTCGCGATGCGTGTGGAATCGGTTTGCAAAGCCAACACGATCAGGTCGTACAGCAGTGGCAAATCTTCCACCAAGTTGCGATTTCGCGGTGCATCAAACGGAGCCTCTGGTTTGGGAACATCGAACCAGTTCCTTCGCAGAGCGAGTCGTTGCTCCACGTCGCGAACTGAGGTCAGGTATTCGTCGAGCTTCTGCTGATCCTGCCGGTCGAGTTGCTTCTCGAGCTCCTTGGCACTTCCGTGAACCAAGTCCAGAATCGAATTTTGAAGTCCAATGCGTTCGGCGGCAGCTTGCTTTTTCTTTGGGTCGGTCCCCACAAACAGCGTTTCGAACAATTGTTGTGGGCCGGGGATCGGCGGCACTCGCGTTCCGCTTCGGGTCCATGAAAGCTGACATCCACCGTGAATCCCTGTTTCGCTTCCAATCGTCAGCGTCGGGAATCGTGTTTGACCTGAGATGGATTGGGCCGCAAATTGATCGACCGTGATGTTGGCCAACGGCATCGTGTGCGCATCGATCTGGCGAACGCCTGACAAGAACGCGTGGATCGCGAAGTGGCCGCCTTTGAGACCGTGGTCCAACCCCGAGATCACGGTCAACTGATCTTCGATTTCGGCGAGCGACTGGCTGGATTCACCAAACCGCATTTGCCGGTGTTCGATCAAACCGTTGCTCAATCGCTCGCTGGATGAGGACGCCTTCTCAGCCGGTTGCTGGGGCCAAAATGCGTCGGGATAGAACCCCAGCATGTTGCCAATGCAGACCATCCGTCGCTTGGCCTGCGTCGAACGGGCCCCT
The DNA here is from genome assembly GCF_001027925.1 of Rhodopirellula islandica. Classification (NCBI taxonomy): domain Bacteria; kingdom Pseudomonadati; phylum Planctomycetota; class Planctomycetia; order Pirellulales; family Pirellulaceae; genus Rhodopirellula; species Rhodopirellula islandica. The sequence goes on from NZ_LECT01000025.1 coordinate 199,991, forward strand.
GCCAATTCGCCCTGGACCTCTTGCCCAGAAGTCCTTGTGGCGGGCAAGGATGCAAACGCGGGCAAGCCCACTGAAACACCCGCGGCACGCAAAACATTTCGTCGAGAAAACGAACTCATCGCTCTTTCCAAGGGATACCAATCTCAAAACCAATCGCCAGTCTACCAGCGATGACGCAAGGCAATGGAAAAACGTGCGGCTCGTTCCAATGCCGCCCACCACCGAGTCCGCCCCGCCAACCGGGAAGCCAGCCTCTCCCAGTGAGTTGGCGTCAAGCAAACAAATGCGGCTGGTTTTCCCCAAGCGGATTCGCTTGCATCGCCATAGCGATTCGGACAAACTGAACACAACCCAACGGGGGGAGACGCCGCTGAGAACAAGTTCCCGTTCGCTGAGAACAAGTCTCCGTGAAGCCCAAACACTCGACTTGTTCTCACCGACAAACCGGCAAAAACACCCCCAAAATCCATATTCCAGTCGGTCCAACGACTGAGAAACAAGTTATCCGATCAAGAGAATTACTGTGTTCCGGCTGTTTCTGCTCGCTTTGATCGCTGCGTCGCCCGTAACGACGAATGGGAGTGATGGCAACGCAATTGAGATTGCGGACGAGATGGAACGCATTTTGACGCTCTCGCAGCCTGATGCTGACCGAAATGAAGCTGTTCCATTTTCAGACGTGACGGTCGAATGCCTTCCGTACGACGAGCAACTCTCGTTCGCTCGCGTGGTCGAGCCATTTGTTATTGAGCTAAAGCGGACCGCCGCGCAAAGGCGTTTTAGTATGAATGCGATTGAACTTGCATCTGCTAGGGCAGACCTCCATCGTCTCAAATTTTACATTGATGAGGGAATCGCCAAACGCGATGCAGAGCTGATTGCGGAATCAATGGCAGCCAATCCATTCGTTGATCCGAGAGTGTTGCGTTTCGAGTACAGAGATGCGGACACGGTTGTGGTAACAACCGGCGTCGTCCAAGGTCCGCTGTCGGGTGGCGGCTCTATTTACATCGCAAGACGCGAGAACGGTTCTTGGATGGTGAGGCATTCCTCACACTGGGTGTCCTGACGTAGTGCGCGCGGATAACAATTGCGTGCACACTGAGCGGTGGTGGCGACCTGCTTCGCTTTCCAATCACATTGGTTTCCACCGCCAGGTGACGCTGACCGTTATTCGAATGAGACCCATTTGCTTCACTGCCTTCAACGGTTTTTCAAGCTGACATGTCTCGCAGTTCCATATTTAAGGCTTCGCTGTGTGCACTGGCTATTTCGATTTCAGTCCTTGCATGGGTTTGGGCGATTGACCAGCGTGACCAGCCGGATTTCTCGCAGCAATTGCAAAATTCTTATTCGCGGATGATCTCTTACCAAGAACTAATGCTTGAGTGCGATCCATCAAGCCAAGACTACTCCCGTTTCCAACGAGAGGTATCGGTCGCGGCAAATGAGAAGATGCGGCTTAAAGCCAACTTGTTGTTGCGTACCCTGATCCGCCTTGTTTGTGCTACTGTGATTGTCCTCGCTGGGATGGTCGCAGTTCGATTCCGTCCGTCACCTGGTCGGATAACTAAGCTGTGAACCGGAGAACGTCTTGCAGGGTTTTACAAATGGAAAGTCCACTGTCCGTTCCCGGTTACGGCAAGCGTTCCCCGATTGAACCTAATGTGGTCATGCGAAAAGTCGAATCGACAATGATTTCACGCCTCGAAAAGGGCGTGTCTGCCGAGGAATTGGGCGAGATACTGGATCACGCTTCGTCCAATGGTTTTGCGCCAGTGCTTGAATGCGCAATCAGTTCTGGATTGCTGACTGAATCGGATGAGATCATTTACAAGTTACTCCGCAACGCCAGTAAGTTCGGACATGACCATCCCAAAACTGTTCGACTGCTCTTGGATTTGGGTGTCGACCCAAACGATGGGATTGTGATGGAATACAGCGGTGTCCAGTCACTCGCTGTGCTCGCGGAATATGGCGGTAACATCGAGGGCAACCGACACAACTCACTGCATGTCTCGATTAAAGAGAGACGCAAAGACGACAAGGCACTTGCGTTGATTGACCTTGGCGTTGATGTCAACTTTGCCGACCCCGCTGGCCGCACACCGCTAATGTATGCGTCGGCCTTCGGTCGAAAAGCGACCTTTGACGCATTGATCGCGGCTGGTGCCGATCCGCTGCGCGTCGATCATACCGGTCGCAGCGCATTGCGTTACGCCTTAGAGTCGCTCTGCCGAAACATCCCGTCCTTCGATGGCCGTCGGGCCCATCTTCTTCAGAATCAGGCAGGTGCAAAGAGCATTGCGCGTACGCTGCGCGACTATCTTCCCGCGCAACCTGAGGACTATGTCATCGTCGATGCGGTCCTCAATGACCGAAAAGCCCTGAAGCAGAAACTGGAGTCGGGGCTTGATCCAAACACATTGTTCCGGGGCGCTATCGGCGATCTCGATGTGATGTGGGATCTAGTGCTGCGTGATGCGCCTTCGTCCGACCGGAAGGCCAGGATGCAACAACTCGTTGATGACGCGAACGATTTTCGTCGCCAAGTGAAAAACGCGGAGACTCTCTCGAAGGAATTCGGCCAGTCGACGATCTTGATGTGGGCGGTCCTCGCTGAATAAATTTCGGTCATTAAACTACTGCTGGATTACAATGCGGACCCGGATCTCGAAACTGAGAATGGCTTGTCTGCATGCAAGCTCGTAGCGAAACTTCCACTCAAAGAACAGATCAGGGATCTCATCCACGGCTCCTAATTCACAACGGCGGCTAACGATGCGATAATGACGAAGCGGCGGTGGTCGCCGGTCTGAAGCGATGCTCAAAGGGGACGGAGGTCATTTAACCATCTCCATACCCCGGAGCGTTTCGATCGCATTCTCGCTACCGGATCGGTTGAGCCGGTTCCGGGCTCCATCGCTCGGCTCGACAAGGCCCGAAGGGTCGACACATCCATTGCCGGGGTCGTCAGGCCCCGGAACGATGAACCGCCCAAACAGTCGCCACGACGGCCCCGTCCGGGGCGACCTGCTGGGTTCCGTCATCGGTCTCGGGGCTTCCGCCCCGAGCTACCGACGATCGCCCCATCCGGGGCGAGCCCCATAAAGGGGACGGAGGTAGTTTAACCATCTTCCTGCCCCGGAGAACTTCGACAGCATTTTCGTTACCGGATCGGCGGAGCCGGTGCCAGGAACCATCGCTCACCTCAACAAGGCCCGAAGGGTCGACAGAGCCATTGCCGGGGTCGTCAGGCCCCGGAAGAGAATGCACAAAAAAACAAAACCCCGACGTGGTGACAGAGACGATTGCGCTCCGTCGCCCGCCGGGCTTGGGATGATCGTGGGTGTGGAAACTCAGGTCGAAAGTGCAAAGGGGATAAGCCCAAATCCAGCCAGGCTGATTCCGCCAGCGTTCCCAGGATGCGGAACCGTCTTGGACGACCAAGGTTCGTATCTGGTAGACTCAATCTCGCGACCGGGGGGCGTCCCGGTCGCTTGGTTGCTCACCTCCCATTGCTGCGACAAAATTTCAAGGCAATATCGTTCCGCCAGCCAGGCCGTCAAGCTCAACCGCAACGTTGGCTTTTCAACGCATGACCAGCGGATCGTTCGCAATTCGTTATCTGCACTAATCATTGACCGGATCAGTAGGACATCGATGCCTCATCTACAGTCAGTTCGAATTCAGCGTTTCAAACGCATCGAAGATGCGGTTTTTGATTTACAACCGTTGAACGTGCTTGTTGGCGCGAACAACTCCGGAAAGAGTTCCGTTATTCAGGCATTGCATTTCACGGTGGGCGTAATCCAAACGCTACGCCTGACGGAAAGCCGCCGATCTGCATCGACTCTCAATCCCTCCCAACTGATCTACTCCCCCACCGAGAGCGTCTACCCCCTCGGGGCGGGTGGACGCTTGTTGGAAGATCGCGATCAAGCAATCTCTGTCAAGCTCGAATTAGACACTGGTGAGTATTGTACGGTCTCTATTCGGAAAGGCCGGAATCGCAACATCAACGTTACGGTTGATCACCCAAGTGTCGCTGAATCGATTTCTGACCTGAGCAAACCATTTACAATATTTTCCCCTGGTTTGGCAGGTATTTCAAAAAACGAGCAATATGTATCCGACGGCGTTCTGTTGCGGACGCTAGCTCGTGGTGATGCAAACCTTGTGTTACGTAATATCTTGTTGAGACTGTGGGGAAAGCCGGAATGGCATACTTTCATTCACGATCTCAGGGAGGTGTTTCCTGATTGCGATATTCAAGTAAAGTGGGAAGACAACACGGATGAGTTCATTGATGTTTCGTACGTCAACGAAGGTAAATCGGTCCCAATTGAACTGGCAGGAACTGGCGCCTTGCAGGCGATGCAAATTCTGTCCTACATTCACCGGTTCGGCCCGAGTCTGATTGTGTTGGATGAGCCTGACTCGCATCTTCATCCGAACAACCAAAGACTTCTCTGCGGTCTACTGCGAACGATTGCGGAGGAACGTGACACGCAGGTAGTGCTGACGACCCATTCACGCCACGTTGTAGATGCACTTTCCGGCGCCGTTCGATTTCTATGGGTTCGGAACGGAACAGTTGAGGTTGCCAGTGAAGATGACGAGGTCGGTGTTTTGCTCGATATCGGCGCATTGGACGTTCGAGAGCGAGTGAACAGCATTGATGCAAGAGCTATTGTCCTCACAGAGGACACCAATCACCGCCTCTTGGAAATATTATTAAAAGCGAATTGTTTTGACACTGATCACACATTGGTCTTGCCCTACCACGGCGTAACCGCAATTCGCAACCTTCGCCCGTTACTTCAAGTGATCCGATCGTCAAACGCCGAAGCGACAATCGTTGTTCATCGAGATCGCGATTTCCTCGATGAGGATGAGGCCCGGGGCTGGGAAGAATCAGTTCGACGGATCCGCGTTGAGCCAATGTTGACACACGGCACGGATGTTGAATCCCATTTCTTAAATCCAGACTATCTCGCCGCCAACAATCCAGATCTTTCCAGCGACGAATTCGACGAACTCCTTTGCAATCTTCGCCGGGACAATCGTAGCGAGTTGATTCAAACCTACGTGAACGGAAAGCTAGATATCGCTCGTAGCAATGGCACATTCGGCAGAACAAACATTGGCCAATTGGCGGCAGAAGCAGCTGAAAGCATCGACCGAAATCCGAAGAAATTGGCACACGGAAAAACGTTGCTAAGACGACTACGTGAGTCGTTTCGAATCACACATGGCAAGAACCTTGTTCTGGCTGATGGGGACCAAAATCTTTTGCATGACGAGTTCCAAGTGATTGCTCGAAAGGCATTCCCAGTACGTACATAACGAAATCGTGAGAAGCATAAAAGGGGGCAAGCTTCTTAGATGCGTGAGTGCCCTAAAATGATGCCTGCCCGCGTTGTTTCTCGTAGTGTAGTTTTCACGATTGGCACGTGAAAACTGCAATGGGAAGGAGACCAGATCTAGCCCGCCTGCCTCAGTCACCGCTGCCTGAATCCTGAATTGTCCCAGACCACCGAGAGTCGTATCTGGTAGACTCGTTCTCTAGCGACCGCGCGGCGTCCCGGTCGCTTGGTTGCTCGCGTGCCAGTGCGGCGACAAAATTCAACGCACAATCGATGCGACAACCAGGCGACCAAACTCAACCGCAACGTTAGCTTCTTTCACGCCAGACCAACGCTTAGATCGCAATTCGTTGCATTTCGCTTTTGAGCTAGCTACTTTGAAACCAGTCCTCGCCTCTGATGACCGGCCGAACCACTACCAACCTTTCATAGCAGACAAATGCCATTCCCTGGAGGCTCAAAAGCCAGAGTAGACCGCGCAGGGCAAGCCGTTCGCGACGGAAACGCGAGTGACCAAGACTACCGCGCAATTGACGATTGGCGTGCCGCCCATCGAAATGTGCTGAACACGTTTCAGTCGATTCTGCGAGGTCGCACACGAACCCTTCCAATCACAGTTGCTCAACGCCACAAGCGACGAAATACCATTCTTGAGAAGTTAGAACGGTATCCGAGAATGCGTTTGTCCCAGATGGATGACGTGGCCGGGTGCCGGTTAATCTTTCAGTCAATCAAAACCCTTCACGAATTTCGCGACAATTTTTTGAATGCAAAGTTTGATCATTCCATCAGAAATAGCAAAGGGAAATACGACTATATTGCAAAACCAAAGCAGACAGGATACCGTGGAATTCACGATGTCTACTCTTATGATGTCAATTCAGCTGTTGGCCGCGAGTTGACAGGGCTGTTAGTCGAGATTCAGTATCGCACGCTCTTGCAGCACTCTTGGGCAACCGCTGTTGAGGTAATCGCATACGTATCTGAGAGCCAGCCGAAATTTGAGAAAGGTGACACCAGATATCGGGATGCAATGGCATTTGCCAGCGAACTTCTTGCCCGCCATTTTGAAGACATGACCGGCCCGCTACCAGAGCTTTCGAGTCAGCAAGTTGTTTCTGAGTTTGACAAGCTCGACCGCGAACTGAAGCTTCGTCAACGGCTTAGTAATCTTCAATCGATTGACTCGGTGATTACGACAAAAAAGAACACAATTCTCTTGATCAGCTCTGGTGGTGCCCTAGAAGTAAAGTCGTATCGTCACGCAACGACCGCAATTCAGACATTGTTTGACTTGGAGGAGGAGCGTCCTGACTCAGACGTCGTTTTGGTTCGCGGTGACAGCACTGATGATATCAGACTCGCATTTAAGAACTATTTTTCTGACGCGACAGATTTCATTTCGCTCATCAATGATGCGGTAAATGCCCTTCGCCCAAAACGTCAACGCGCAACGGGGAGATAACGTTACTCGACTAGGGGGAACACCCGCAAAGGGGACGGAGGTCATTTAACCATCTCCATACCCCGGAGCGTTTCGATCGCATTCTCGCTACCGGATCGGTTGAGCCGGTTCCGGGCTCCATCGCTCGGCTCGACAAGGCCCGAAGGGCCGGCACATCCATTGCCGGGGTCGTCAGCCCCGGGACGATGAACCGCCCAAACAGCCCCCACGACGGCCCCGTCCGGGGCGACCTGCTGGGTTCCGTCATCGGTCTCGGGGCTTCCGCCCCGAGCTAAGGACGATTGCCCCATCCGGGGCGAAAGTGGGGAAGCCCGGTGAAGATGGCCCCCTGTCCAGTGCGTCCGTTGGGTGCCATCCACCAAACTTTCCCCATCTGAACCGCGGAGCGGTGACATTCGACAGCCTCGGGTTTCAACCCGAGGCCCCAGGTGAACCCGTACCGGTTCCAAGCCGCGGAGCGGCGACAGGTGGGGACGCACTTTCTGCCAACTGCCGTCGCCCCGCGACTGGGGCCCGTGATTTGAACCGAATGGACCTTGGGTTGAAACCCAAGGCTGTTCAAATGCCGTCGCCCCGCGACTCGGAGCGGTGGGGTGCGAGTGAAGCGTTCAAAGGGGACGGAGGTAGATTAACCCTCTCGGTGCACCGGAGCGCTTCGTGAGCGTTCTTGCCACTGGATCGTCGGAGCTGGTGCCAAGCATCATCGTTCGAGCCTCCATGTGGTAACCTACCAAGCCTTGCCATCGGCCCATACGGCAACGAACCAATCCCAGCCTCAGGCAGGCGGGATGATCACGGCCGGCAGTTCGACCGGCGCCACATCCACTTTGACTGAGAGCGTGGTTTCACCGCCGCCGAGCACGATGCCCCGCATCGGACTGATGTCGTCGTAGTCGCGGCCCACGCACACCGGGATGTGATCGACGCCGATCTGGCACGCATTGGTTGGATCAAAATCAATCCACCCCAACGTTTCCCCCGCGTAAACACTGATCCAAGCATGCGATTCATCGTTGCCGATCAATCGCGGTTTCCCTGGAGGCGGCAGCGTCCGCAAGTACCCGCTGACGTACCGAGCGGGCAAACCCAAACTTCGCAGACAAGCAATCTGAACGTGCGAGAAGTCCTGGCAAACTCCCGCCTTCAACTCAAACGCCGCTTCGGTTGTGGTGGCAACGTCTGTCGCGGTCGAATCGTATCGAAAATCCTGATGGATGTGCTTGGTCAAATTCAACACGGCATCCAACACGGACGCGTCCTCATTCATGACCGCTTTCGCGTACTCGGCGAAGTGTTCCGCCAAGGGAACACGTACTGAAGCGAAGACATACTCCTTGGCGAGGAGATCCGACTGTGTTTGTCCCGTGCGAACCGCGTTGGTCAGTTGGGCAACGGTTGGAATGTTCTGCGATTCGAAGGGGTTGATCGCAGTGACCTGCACTTGGCTGTTGACCTTGACCACCAGCGATTCATGGGGCGATTCAATGGCAAACGAATCAACGACATTGCCAAAGTAGTCCGGATGCATGTCAATTTTGGCCGGCATCGGTTCGATCGTGACCGAACACTGGTTGCAGACCACCGACGGTGGCCGAGTCTGCGGGCGCATACGAAGTTGATTCAGACAAACCGCAACCGGTTCGCTGTATTTGTACTTCGTTTCATGGACAATGTCGTAAGTGACCGACCGTGGCATTGGATTCACCTTGGAGACGTTTCAGAGGGCATCAGCGAATCATCCAGCGTTTGTTCGCGATCTCCGGTCAGAGTCTGCTCGGGAGCGGTGTGAATGAGGTAACGTCCTGCGATTGCGTTGGCCAGCTGTGGGATTTTCGATTGCACTAATTCCAGCAATCGCTCCAGTTCCACCCGGGTTCCGGCTGAGTTGACCTCGGTCAGCGTCGCAACGTCCGCGATCAGCAACGGGTGCTGAAGTTCACGGGCCAAACGCTCATCTGCCCCCAGCGCCACACGCCCTGGTTCAGTCGGCAGATCACTCAGCAGTTGCTGAATGTCATTGAGCTGAAAACGCAGTGATCGCGGGTTGGTTTCATCCGTGACCATCAAATCGATTGCCGGCGCGGGACGGACCAATGACAAGTACCGCGAACGATAGGTCATCAAACTGTCGGTTGCATCCAGAATGCTCTCACAGAGCCCGACTTCATCGGCGATCGGACGCGTCATCGTTGCCAGCAACAACTCCGCCGTTTGGTCCGCCCGTTCCAAGCGTCGTCCGAGCAAAACGAACCGCCAACCATGTGTTCGGGTCAGGCTTTCCGCGGTCAAACCACTGAAGGCCATCAAGTGAGTGATCAAACGATTGAGTCGCTCCATGGCACGCGACACGTTGGGTGCCACCGATCGTTTCGTACCGGAGATATCCGAATGCATGCTTTGGAAGATGCGATAGGCGTCCAGTGAAATTCGGTCGCGCACAGCGGTCGCGTTGTGCAGAGCACTGGCCACCGAAATCTGCAGGGCTCTCGGATTGGCCGTGTCAAAGACACTGGAAGGCAGCACACTGTCCAGTTGCGGCATGGCGCCGTCGAGACCTTCGATCACGTAGTCCGGTTCGAGCTGACCAACCGCGGCCAACGCCGCGACCAACCTCGACATCTCAGGCAGGTCGCTCAGTTCATCTTCGCCAACCAAACGCGCCAAGGTTGTTCGAAGCAAACGGGCAATCGATTCACAACGTTCGACGTAACGTCCCAACCAAAATAAATGCTCGGCCACACGACTGGGCAATTCCGCCCCGCTGCGTCGCAGCACAATGGTGCTTTCGTCGTGGGACAACAACGTCGTTTCATGGTCCACCGGTTTGTCGCTGACAATCCAGCAATCTTGTGTCAACTGACCCTGCGTCGGTGAGTTGCTAAGCAAATCTTCTTTCGGACTGACGCGTGCCAACGCACCCGGCAAGACTTCGATGTTGGTCTTCGTCTGGAGAACAAACGTGCGGAGCGACACATGCCAGGGCTCGAAACGTTCTCGTTGCCACACCGGAGTGATGCTGTGTGAAAAACGATGTTGCCCGACGAATCGATTGGGTTGTGCCTTGATGCGACGAACCAAGGCTTCCTTCTCTTCCGCACTGCAACGGATCGGCATCACCGGCCGAGTGTCGCTGACCGCAAACGCATCCCGGATGACCAATTCATCCAGATGCTCCAGCACATAGCGACGTTCCTTTTCTGCCCCGCACCAGTACGTTGCGACGCTAGGAAGCTGAAGCGTTTCCCCCAACAACAACTTCGCAGCAGCTGGCAAAAACGGAATCAAGGCAGGCATCTCCGCGATCACGCTTCCGATCGAGTTGACGACCGCCAATTGCCCACCGCGTTTGCATCGCAACAATCCTGTCACCCCTTCGGTGGAATGCGGATCCAATTCCAACGGATCACATTTCCGATCCGAGACATGGCGCCATAGGACTTCGATGGGAAGCAAGCCACCCAACGTCTTCAAGTGCAGACGTTCGCCACGAACCGCCAAGTCACGACCTTGGACCAACGTGTACCCCAAGTAGCGAGCGAGGTAGGCATCTTCGAAATCGCGATAGCTGCCATGGCCCGGCGTCAGCAAGGCGACTCGTGGGTTGCCGTCTTGGCGTGGAGCCAGCGACCGAAAATGACGCCGCATCGATCCAAAAAACGATGCCAACCGACGCACATTCGCGGCGCGACTCAAATGCGGGAACACACGTCCGTGAACAATGCGATTCTCAAGCAGATACCCCAATCCACTGGGGGCCCGAGTGCGATCGCCGGTGACCCACCATCCACCATCACTGGCACGAGCCACATCGAAACCAACCAAATGCAATCGATGCCCCGCCGAAACGGGCAAGTTGTGATAAACACGCAGGAACCGAGGGTTGTCCCACAACAACTCCGGTGGCAAAACTCGCTCGCGAATCAGACGCTGAGGTCCGAGCAAGTCCGCCAAAATGGCTTCCAGAACTCGGGTCCGTTGCGTCAATCCAACGACCAACCGATTCCAATCTTGATCAGCGATGGCCATCGGCACCGTCGCCAATTGCCAAGGACGGGTCTGGGTGCCTTCACCGGTGTCAATTTGAAACGTCGAACCGTTTTCGCGAATCAGCTGTTCAATTTGCGATTCACGATCATTCAGTCCTGACGAGCCAAGTGCCAAGACTTCATCGGCAATGCTCTTCCAACACGGCCGCAAAGCACCATCAGGCAGACGGCACTCGTCAAAGCGTTCCGCGATCGAAGCGTAATTTGCCAACGACAGCCCAAGTGGGGATCCCGATGGCAAATCATTGGACGGAGCTGTCGCGGTGGGAGTCGGCACGTTCACCTGTGATTCGATCGGGGTTGGCAACAGGATCGACCCGAGGATGTTCCAACGGGGTCAAACTTCTTCGTCGCGGTTGAGCACTGAAACCATTGTAACCGAGCCCATGGATTCGACGAATGACCAGATCAGCAAATGCACTTCACCTTTTCCGCCCACCTCTCCCTCCGAGGTCGTGGCGTTTTGAAGTGCCGCTCCAGCAGTGACTTGCAGACCCCCACCCGTGAAACGGGAGGGGTCGGAAAACGAGCGTTCAGCGAGATTTCCGGGGGAGGCCATCACACGCCGTTTCCCATGCCCGGGCCCCCTCCCCGGGCTGGGTTCGCGAGGACATCCTAACTGCGTCGCAAATCCATCGTGACCGGGAACGGCTCGAACCCAGTTCGCGCTGGCAACCCAGGCATCACGATTTCGCCACCAGTCAGCGTGAAGGGACGGAACCGCGACGCGCGTCGTGATTCTGCTTCCTTCGGATTGACCGGGAACCGTTCATGACTGAGTCCGCCTGGGTGCACCGTGTGATAGGTGCAACCCCCGATAGAACGACACGCCGAACGATTCACCAAATCAAATCGCAACGGCGTGTGAACACCGATCGTGGGATGCAAACAGCGAGGCGGCTGCCACGCTCGATAGCGGATGCCAGCGACGTATTGCCCAGCGACTCCGGTGGCATGCAGCGGAACTTCACGTCCCGCCACAATCAACGCATGGCGATCTGGTTCCAAACCTTCCACCAACACCTGCAATCGTTCCAGCGACGAATCAACAAATCGAGTCGTCCCACTCGAGCCAGGTTCTTCACCCATCACGTACCACGGTTCGATGGCGCTGCGGAGCTCCACTCGCATTCCGTCCAGGACCATCTCGCCAATCAACGGGAATCGGAACTCGTGATGCACCGCGAACCAATCCGCTGACATCGGAGATCCCTTGGCATTGAGTTCTCCGATCAATTGCGTGATGTCCTGCCACGCAAAGTGCGGCAGCAAGAACTGATCGTGAAGACGCGTTCCCCAGTGTTGAATCGGACGGTCGTAGGGTTGCTGCCAAAATGCGGCGACACAGGACCGGATCAACAACAGCTGAGCCAGACTCATTTGTTCGTGCGGTGGCATTTCAAAACCACGCAGCTCAAGCAGCCCCAAACGTCCAGTCGAACTATCGGGCGAATACAGTTTGTCGACGCAGATTTCAGCGCGGTGTGTGTTGCCTGTCAAATCGACCATCAAGTCGCGGAACAGTCGATCAACCAACCACGGCGGAACATCTGTCTCCGTTGGCGGCAACTGACTCAGTGCAATGTCCATTTCGTAGGACGCGTCTTGTCTCGCCTCATCCATCCGAGGTGCTTGGCTGGTCGGGCCAATGAACCGGCTGCTGAACATGTAGGACAGCGAGGGGTGGTTGTTCCAAAAACGAATGAAACTGGCCAACAAATCCGGTCGACGCAAGAACGGGCTTTCGTTGGTGGAGCGTCCACCCAAGACAATGTGATTCCCGCCACCCGTCCCGGTGTGATAACCATCCAGGTCGAACTTCTCCGTTCCCAACCGCGACTTGCGGGCTTCGTGATACAGCGATTCGGTCAATTCAACCAAAGCGTCCCATGAGGCCGTGGGTTGCGTGTTGACTTCGATCACGCCGGGATCCGGAGTGACTTTGAACAATTCAATTCGATCATCGGATGGCGGCAAATAGCCCTCGATGATGACGGGCAATTGCGTCGACACACAGGTTTGCTCGATCGCCCTGATCAAATCCAAGTAGTCTTCGATCCGCTGCGTCGGGGGCATGAAAACATACAAACGCCCATACCTGCATTCCACACAAAGCGCCGTTTGCACCACGTCTTCGCTGGTCGGCAAATTGTCATCGTCTTCTTCATCCAAGACCTGAGGATGAATCCGTGTCCGACCTTCTTCTCGAGAATCTTCACGGTGTTGGCCGCGTGGATCCTGTTCGTTGCCCCGCGGCATGCTCGAGGTTGGCAAAGGCCCATGGGGAGCAGTGGGATCCATGGGTGTGGTGTAGAACGGGGCTTCCGATGCCGAGGAAACTGGCAATCGATCCAGTGGCAATCGCAAACCAATGGGCGAATCACCAGGGATCAAATACACCTGCTCGCTGCGAACGGGCCATCGGCCACTGATCCAACCCGGACGAGCTTGCCACCAAGCTCGTCGAACAGGCAAAACAAATCCAACCGGTGATCCTAGACCCGCGTTGAACGTCCGCATCATCATGGCACGTTCGTTGGGGTCCTCCAGTTTCGGATCCGAAGGATCCACATCGATCGGCAGCCGATTTTCTTTCCACAAGTAGTGAAAGACATCCTCGTGGACCGGGAATGCCATCCGTGCATTGACATTCAGCTCTCGAGCGAGCGATTTGACAAAGCGTTCCGCGTCCTGATGAGTGTGCCCGTAGTCCTTCCCTTCATCACCGATCCATTGATCGTCGTGCCAGATCGATTGCCCATCGCGACGCCACAAACAGGTCAACGCCCAACGTGGCAATGACTCACCGGGATACCATTTGCCTTGCCCGTAGTGCAGCAAACTGCCCGGTGCCCAGCGTTCACGAAGCCGAGTCAGCAAGACGTTGCTGAGCACACGCTTCTCTTCACCGACCGCGTCGGTGTTCCACTGCGGATCATCCATGTTGTCGATCGAGACAAACGTGGGTTCGCCGCCCATTGTCAGTCGCACATCGGCGGCTTCCAGTTGTTCATCAATCTCTCGACCGGCCTGCAGGATCTCCTTCCAAGTGGAGTCTGCATACGGTTTTGTCACACGTGGGTCTTCATGGACCCGAGTGACGGTCATCTCGTGTTCGAACTCCACCTCACACGGTTCATGCCCGCCGATAATCGGTGCAGCATCTGTGAACGAGGGGGTGCATGCCAACGGGATGTGACCTTCGCCGGCCATCAAACCACTGGTTGGATCCAATCCGACCCATCCAGCGCCAGGCAGATAGACCTCGGTCCAAGCGTGCAAATCACAGAAATCTTCGGTGGGACCATTGGGACCATCCAACGATTCTTGATCGGCGGTCAGCTGAATCAGGTAACCCGACACAAACCGCGATGCCATGCCCATGTGACGAAATGCATTGACCAACAACCATGCCGAATCGCGGCAGGATCCGCTGCACAACGTCAAGGTTTCCTCGGGCGATTGAACGCCCGGTTCCATTCGGATTTTGTAGTCGATTTTTTCTTGGGCGGCTCGATTGACATCCACCAGGAAGTCAATGATTCGCTCGGACTTCTTAGGAAGCGTCTCCAACCACTTCGCGAACTTGGGAGTCATCTCGACGGGTGCGAGATAACTGGCCAATTGCCGCTTGGCTTGCGCGTCGTATTCGAACGGCCATCCTTGGGCCGAATCGTCCACGAAGAACTCAAACGGATTGATGACCGTCATGTCGGCGACCAAGTCCACACAAACCGTCAAATGATCCGTCGGCTTTTCGAACACCAACCGCGCAACAGGGTTCGCGAACGGATCCTGCTGCCAATTGCAAAAATGGTCCTCGGGCGAGATCGCCAAATTGTACGACACGATCGGGGTCCGACCGTGATAGGCCGGACGCAATCGAACCTGCTGAGGTCCGACCATGATCGGCCGTTCGTAGTGGTACGAAGTCTTGTGATGGAGCGCGACGCGGATCGTCATGAATTTACCGAGATTTGAAAATAGTCTTGACCAAGAGCCTCACCGATGCGATTCACCTCGGTTTGCACGGAATCAATGAATTGATGCATGCCGCCCGCCAGAGCCTCTTCGACCTGAGTGTGAGCCAAGCGGTGTTGCAGAGCGTCGAGGATGGGGCCGGCTGTTCGGGGGATGTTGCTGGAGGACTCTTCTTCAATTTCCCCGAGGGACCAGTTCGCGGAGGCGATGCAGTGGTGGATCGATCTTGGAAAACTGCGATTGAACAGGAAAAAATCAACCACCTTCTCAATCTCAATCTGATGATGATCGCGACGGTACGCTTCGATTCCGCTGATCGCCTGCAACAACGCTGACCACTGCAAATCGTCCACGGCGGTGCCGACGTCCGCCAGGTTGGGTAGCAGGTTGAAGTACTTCACGTCCAAGATGCGAGAAGTCTTGTCGGCGCGTTCGAGCATTCGTCCTAAGTTTGCAAAGTGCCAACCAATGTCCTGGTCCATGGTGCTGGCAAACACGCCACTCCACAGCAGTGTCTGCTTCCGAACCGCATCAAAGAACTGACTGGTCGGGTCGGTCGCCGCGGCGGGCGAGGCTTCGCCGACGAAAAGATAAAACTGATTGAGCTGTTCAAATGCCTCGGACGACAACGTTTCGCGAACGCCCCTCGCATTTTCTCGCGCGGCACCCAGGCAAGAAACCATGCTGTTCGGATACTCGTCGTCAAAGGCGAGGAACTGAACCACATTGCGACTGTCTGGTTTGCCGTACTTCGCCTCGAACCACTCTTCGTCCCCCGTGACTTGCACCAACGGGCTCCAAGGATCAACCAAGTTCTCGGGTTGATCCAAAATCAAGTTCAGAGTGACCTCCAAGAAACGTGCGATGTTTTCTGCACGTTCGACTTGGCGACTCATCCAGTAGACGGATTCAGCAACGCGTGAAAGCATATCAGTGGGTCAGCGAAGAAAAGTAAAAGCGACGGTGGGATTGCGACGGAAGCGACGACAGAGAATACAGACGAAGGCGGCGGAGCCATCGTGCGGATGGAACCCGGCCACCAATATGCGTTACGGCCGAGCGACCGTTTCACCAGCTTGGGCCACCACCCAAGTGTCTTTGCTGCCGCCACCTTGGGATGAGTTCACAACGAGACAGCCCTTCTTGAGCGCCACACGTGTCAAGCCGCCAGGCAGAACCCACACGTCATCGGGACCATCACAAAGAATGTAAGGCCGCAAATCGACGTGGCGTCCTTCCAAATGATCGTCCACCATGGTCGGAACCCGAGACAGGCTCAGCGTTGGTTGAGCGATGTAGTTGCGTGGATTCTCGAGGATTTTCGCAGCGAATTCTTGGCGTTCTTCTGGCGTGGCGTGCGGTCCAATCAAGATGCCGTAGCCGCCCGATTCACCAGCGGCTTTGACCACCAACTCGTCCAAGTGATCCAGCACGTACGCGCGATCCTCGTCACGGTCACACAAATAGGTCGGCACGTTCGACAGGATCGGTTCTTCGCCCAAGTAATACCGAATCATCTCCGGCACATAAGCGTAGACGACCTTGTCATCGGCCACGCCGGTCCCAGGCGCGTTGGCCAGAGCCACATTGCCGGCCCGATAAGCCGACATCAACCCAGGGACGCCCAGCATCGACTTCGGATTGAACACTTCGGGGTCCAAGAAAGTGTCGTCGACGCGTCGATAGATCACGTCCACGGCTTGCAGACCATCGGTCGTTCGCATGTAAACGCGATCATCCTCGACCAACAAATCGCGTCCTTCGACCAACTCGACTCCCATTTGGTGAGCCAGATAGGAATGCTCGTAGTAAGCGCTGTTGTAGACGCCTGGTGTCAACACAACGACGTTTGGATCGGCAACATTGCTTGGCGCCATTCGGCGAAGCATCTGGTACAGCCGCGCCGGGTAATCACTGACCGGCCGAACCATCGACGCCGCGAAAGCTTGTGGGAAGTTTCGTTTCATCACCGAACGGTTTTGCAACACGTACGAAACGCCTGAAGGACACCGCAGGTTGTCTTCCAGGACAAACACGTTGCCGTCGTCGTCACGGACCAAGTCGGTCCCGGTGATATGGCACCAAACATCGTGCGGCGGACGCAAGCCCTTGCACTCAGGCAAATAGGCCGGGCAGGAATCGACGATCGATGCGGGAATGATCCCGTCGTCGATGATTTTCCGCTCGTTGTAGATGTCCGACAAGAAACGATTCAACGCGCGAATACGCTGTTTCAATCCGCTGTCGATGTGCCTCCAAACATCCGGTGCAATGATGCGTGGAACAATGTCGAACGGCATGATCTTTTCGGTGCCAGCGGAATCGCTGTAAACCGTGAACGTGATGCCCATCTGATACAGCGAACGCTCAATCGCCAACTGACGACGGTTCAGTTCGCCTGGCGGCAAGCGGTTGATCAATTCCACCAATGCGACCGAATCAGGCCGAGCACAAGCGTTTTCATCGACGACTTCGTCGAAGAACGACTCGGTCTGGTAACCGTCTAGATACGGCACCTGTCCCGACTGCGATTGCGACTGCACTGGCCCGTTTTGAGATTGACCGGCCTGAGCCTGAGCCATCTGCGACTGAGTTTGTTGCGGCTGATTTTGCATGGAGCGATCTACCAGTCCGCGTTCACGAAACCGGTTAACAGAGTAAACACGACGACACACATCCCTCTCAACCACCGTCGAAATGGTTGGGGTTCACGGTCAGCCCGCCTCTGACTGATACGCTGCAGTGTATCGCAATGGGGGACGCCAATGACACCAATTGCCGGCGGCCTTTGTCAAAGAAGGCAAGTTTTCCTCCGCGGTGCATTAGCAGTGCAGTGAATGCCATAAACCCGTCTTTCGACACTCAAACACCGCCTGAAACCGACAAAACCACGGGCTCAAATTTCACATGTTTGACCGCTGCGCCACCGTTGTAGAAGTCGATCCCAGCGACATGGACACCGCGGAGACATCGATGGGTGTGTCCAAAGACCACTCGTTGCACGTCATGGTGCAACCAAGTCGGCTGCTGCCGCGCCCAATGCAGCAAACGCAGGCACGTCGAGCGGCGTCGATGAGCAACGCCCGCGGCCGCCAAATGCAATCGCGCGGACACCGCCGCATCGTAAAAACCATTCTTTAAATTGGCAGGTGACTTGTCCGATTCGTGTGCCCAACGGTTTCGATAATGGGCCAAGCCGGCGGCATGGCCGCCTCCCTCAATCACGTCCCCATGAACCATCAACAAATCCGCCAATCGAACCGCGTCCCAGTCCACATGGACGGCACCAGGCTGCAATCGCAATCGAACACGCGCCGCGGCCTCCGTCGAATCCGATCCCAAACCGCCGGGATCGGAGACCGATGGGGGATCGCTCTCTTGCTGATACGGCAGCGCCCATTCCCGAAGTGATTGGCGAAACGAGGCTTGCGCGTCGTGATTCCCATTGAGGTAAATGAAAACCTTGTCCGGAAATTCGGCTCGCCAGGCTTCCAACCATTCAATCGCAGCATTTCGCGAGACATCCCCATCGCCGAGCCGACTCCAGCAGAAGTCGAACAGGTCGCCTCCCCAAACACAGACGTTGGAGGCCTCGATGGCCCGCCGAATCGTGGCCTCGTGGCGTTCGATGTGGCAACGCGAGCTGAACAGGTGTAAATCGGAGATGAAGGCCAGCTGAACGGGATCCGCGAGATCGGGATCGGGAACTAATTCCGCCAACCTGGGCGACGTGTTACCGTGCTCTGACAACTGTTTTTTTCTACGTTTCAACATTTCTCTCTCGCATGGGTTGGTCAACCATGACCGTTCCTCCCCCCGATCCAACGACTGACGAATCGGCCTCTCCAGGGTACGAGACCGCGAATGCCGTGCCCACCGACGCGGGCAGGGTGATCCGCCACAGTTCGAAAGCCTTGGTGGCTCTGATCGCGGGGGCGATTGTGATTGGACTGATTCAATCGCGAGCCCCCGAAACCGATTATCAAAAAGCGTTGCTGCAAAGTTTGGCAGCCGGTGGGATCACTTTGTTGGTCGTTTTTTACCAGTTGCAACGTGCCAGTTTGGCGGCGGGGAAAGCATGGTGGGTGCCGGCCGGTTGCCTAGCCCTGATCCTCTCGGCGGTCACTCTCCTTCGATTCGAAAGCTTTTCGGGCGAAATGGTCCCCCGCTTCTCTTGGCGATTCAAAAACTCGGACACTCCCGCCCTCAAAACGACACCCTTGGCCGATGCCAATCCCACTGACGCGTTGGTGGCATCCGTTCCGTCTGAATCGCAAGGATCGTGGCGAGAGTTTTTGGGCAACAACCGAACGGGTGTTCTGGAGGAGCGTGCCTTCGCCATTTCCACTTCCGCCGATCAAGTGACCCGCCGATGGGACATTGGTATCGGCGAAGGCTGGTCCTCGTTTGCGGTCGCTGATGGCATCGCGGTGACACTCGAACAACGCGGTGAGATGGAATGTGTCACGGCCTATCGTCTTTCGGATGGCCAATTGCTGTGGTTGGTTGAACACGAAGCGAATCACTTTCAAGCGCTCGGTGGAGGCGGCCCGCGATCCACCCCCACCATCACCCCTGCCACCGAATTTTCTCCGGGAAAAGTCTACGCCCAAGGTGCCACAGGAACCGTTTGGTGCTTGAACCTCTCCGACGGCAAAATCCTCTGGCAACGTGACTTGTTGGAAATCACGAGTTGGAACCAAGAGGATTCGGAAGCAGCCATCTCTTGGGGCCGGTCAGGATCGCCACTGATGGTCGACAATCTCTGCGTGCTTCCACTTGGCGGCCCCGATTCAGAATCAGATGCCGGACGGTCGCTGATTGCCCTGGATGCTGCCACGGGGGAAACACGCTGGCGAGCCGGCGAACAACAAATCAGCTACGCATCTCCGATGGTCATGACCCTTGGCGGCCAACGTCAGATCGTCGCGGTCAACGAAGCGGACATCACGGGGCACGATATTGCCTCAGGCGAAGTGCTTTGGTCGTTCCCCTGGGAAGGCAAATCGAACTCCGGTGCGAACTGTGCCGCCGCGATTCCTGCAGGCGAGGATCAGTTCCTGATCGGCAAAGGCTACGGCGGTGGCAGTTCGCTGATCGAAGTCACGCGAACCGATACCCCATCCGCATCGGACACAGCCTCTTCCGAAACGTCCGATTTCGTGGTGAATGAAATCTGGCATTCATCGCGTATCCTAAAAACCAAATTCAACCATGCGTTGGTCCAAGACGGCATCGCCTATGCCTTGAGCAACGGTGCCTTGCAAGCGGTTGAAATCGAATCCGGCAAACGACTGTGGGAACAATCCCGTCGCGATCGCTTTGGACAAGGACAAGCGATCTTGGTCGAGGACGTTCTGGTTGTGCAAGCTGAAGAGGGCGAAGTCGTGTTGGTCGCCGCTGAGCCTGATGATTATCGCGAGTTGCTTCGCATCCCCGCCCTGCAACACAAGACCTGGAACATTCCCACCGTGGTCGGCAACCTGATCCTGGTTCGAAACGCACACCAAGCCATCGCACTGGAGCTGCCTCAATGACATCCCTTTCTTCCTCCGTGTTCCCAAATTCAGACCCCTACCCCGATTTCGAGAAAATCGAACCACTCGATTTTCTCGTGGTTGCTCCTCACCCCGATGATGCGGAACTGGGCATGGGCGGGACGATCATGCGAATGATCGATGAAGGCATGCGTGTCGGCGTGTTGGACCTGACCAGCGGCGAACCCACCCCGCACGGCAGCCTCGAAATTCGCAGCCGCGAAACCGCTCGAGCGTCGGAAATCATGAAGCTGACTTGGCGGGGCAACGCTGGGTTAACCAACCGCGCGGTCGAAGCCACCCTGCCCGCTCGCGAACACATCGCCTCCTTCATTCGATGTTTGCGACCACGATGGTTGTTCGCACCCTACTTCCATGACGCACACCCCGACCACGTTGCCGCGACTCAGTTGGTTGAAGCCGCTCGCTTTCATGCGAAGCTGAGCAAAACGCCGATGCCCGGTCCGCGACACCATCCTGAACGCCTCTACTACTACTTCTGCATTCATCTTCGTTTGGCGGTGCAACCCAGCTGGATCGTGGACATTTCCGAACAATGGGACCGCAAACTGGAATCCATTCGCGCCTACGAGAGCCAATTCATCATCGGTCGAGACCCGGGACCGCCCAGCCTGACCGATCGCTTCCGGGACGATGCCGCTCACTGGGGCCGCCTGATCGATCGGCAATATGGAGAACCGTTTGCAACAAAAGAACCGCTTGCAATGGCCAGTTTGCGAGATTTGCTCTGAGCAGAAACCCAACTCACAAATTGCATTTGGCCGGGGCCGAAGTAGCCTATTTTCTCGAGCGTTTTGCTCCCTCTTCTTTGATGCATCGGTTTTCGACATGCCCGCTCAGGACGCCGCCAAGCCGCTGTTTCCATTGCCGCTGACGCCACTGGAAACGTTCTTCGTCTTGGACGAACGGCAATCGTGTCCCATCGTCAGCTACATCGAGATGCAATTTTCAACGCCTTTGCAACTGCCAGTCCTTCAGACCGCACTGGAGGAGACGGCCCAGGATCACCCACTGTTGTCCTGCAAATTGGTTCGCGAAGGTGCGCGGTTGTTCTGGAACTTCGATCCTGATCTCACACCGCGAGTGCTGACCAACGATGACCTGCCATTGACCACCGGGCCGGCCGACAATCCCAGGCCCCAACCCTTCGATCTGTTTCAGGAACCAGGTTGTCGATTCTGGTATGTCCCCGAAGAAGCAGGCAGCCGTTTGTATGTTCAGGTGCATCATGCGTGCAGTGACGGCGTCGGAGTTCGACAGGTGATATTGGGCACGTTCACTCGCTATGCGCGTGCAACGGGTGACCCTGACTGCGGGAAAACGTCTCGGAAATCATCGCGATCCGCACCCAATGCAGAGCGTCTTCGTGACAGGTACGATTTTACCGAACTGCTTTCCAAGCCACCCAAACGTCCGTTGACGACCTGGGATCGAATTCGGAATGCCTATTACTTTCACTTCCAACGCCCCGCCGTTCTCTCCAAGCCCCCCATCGCCGTCAAGGAACGGGACGGTGTCTCAAACGAGGCTTCCTCGGGCGAACCCTTGCGACACATCCTGTTCAGCAAGGACGAATCCACCACCATTGAAAAAGCTTGCAGCGACGCATCGATCCGAGTCAACGACCTCGCCATCGCGATGCTGTTCCAAACCTTTGAGCAATGGGAACAGACGCATGGCGATGGAAAAGCGGTCCGCTACCGAGTGATGATGCCAGTGGATTTGCGATCGCGAAAGGACCTGGATTTGCCAGCCACCAATCGGCTCAGTTTTGCGTTCTTGGGTCGCCGCAAGGACCAATGCGATGATGCGAATGGGTTGGTTCAAGGTGTCGCCGATGAAATCCTGGCGATCAAAGATTCCCGCGTGCACATGGATTTCCTGGACGGCATGAGCGCTGCCATCCAGCATCCTCGGTTCATGCGTTGGGTCATCGATCACAGCCGACAGATGACGACCAGTGTCGTCACCTACACCGGCGATCTTTCACGCGGGATGAGAAAGTTCTTTCCAGAGGTCGATGGGCAGCTCCAGATCGGTGACGCAACTCTTCGCAACGCGCTCGGATCGCCCCCAGCTCGGGAGGGTACGAATGTCTCGTTAGGAATTTGCATCAACTGGGGCCAAATCTGCATCTCCGCCTCCTGGAACCGCGAAGCCTGGGACGCAGCCACCACCGACCAATTCTTGGAAGCCTACACGAACAACTGGCGTCGTTGGTTGCAACAGCGAGAAGACATTTCAAGTTCTTCCCACGAAAAAACCCGCCCGAGCGAGCTGCTCGGACGGGTGACGTGAATCAGTGCCCAGGGTTGTCTGATTGGATCACTTCTTCGGCTGCGTGATGCCTGGCCAATCATCGGTTCGGAACGGCGTCACTGGCAGACCTTCCAGACTTTGCACGTTGCAGACTGGGTTGTCGGCCCACGCGTAGCGAACAGAAACCGGGGTTTCGACCGAGTCGGCTGACACTTCGATCGTGTCTTTGCCAACGATCTTGGCCTGGGCGTGAACAAACTTTTGATCTTCACCCGCGATGGTGAAACCGATCAATTCGCGAACATCGAATGTGTCCAATCCACCGCCGACGTGATCAAACTTGACGATCGCTTTGTTGCCGTCAAACTTCACTTCACGATAGGTTGGGCTGCGGTAAGGAATGTCATAGCCGTAGTCTTTGACCAGTGCCCATCGAGCCAATCGCTTGGCCACGTCTTGTTTGTTCTTGGGGTGAATGTCAGCCGATTCGCCCAAGTTCAAAATCACCGCTTCGCCCGTGTTTGGCAATCGCGACATCGTCATCGTTTGTGCTTCGCGAAGTTCGGCCCAACTGCTGTCGGTCGGCTCTTCGACTTCCGAGCGGAAGTCAGCCAATTGCACCCAGTAGAACGGGAAGTCGCCTTGGCCCCATTTGTCACGCCAGGTTTGAATCATCAACGGGAAGAGGTCCCGGTACTCGTAGGCTCGTCCGGCATTTGATTCGCCTTGGTACCAGATGGCACCTCGAATCGTGTAGCCGATCGTTGGCAACAAGACGCCGTTGTAGATGTTGGCAGGACGTTGATTGCCGGCAGAGTCATCGCGTGGTCGTCGAGGTGCGTTGCCTTGGCGGCCGTCTGCAACCCACTTGTCATTTTTCTCTTTCCACGATTTCAACAGCGCGTCGTAGTCGTAGTTTTTCATTCGCTTGTCCCAGCCTGCGAGCAAGGACTCGTACTTGTCTTCGGCTTCCAGCACATCGCGAGGAACCCAAGCCTCAGCCGCGGAACCACCCCAAGCGTTGTCGATCAATCCGACTGGCACGTCCAAGGTTTCGTGCAGTTGGCGGCCAAAGAAGTAACCGACCGCGGAAAAGCCTTTGACGGTTTCCGGTGTCGCAGCGGTCCAGCTGCCTTTGAAATCTCGCTGAGGTTCTTGCGTGCCCACGGTTGGCACGGAGATCAAACGAATTTGCGGGTAGTTGGCCGTCAGGGATTCCAGATCGCCATCGTTGGCACTTTGCACGGCCCAAGCCATGTTGGATTGCCCTGAGCAGATCCAGACTTCGCCGACCAGCACATCGGTGAAGGTCTTGGTCTCGTCGGCTTTGACAGTCAAATCATAGGGTCCACCAGCAGGAAGGGCTGGGACCGAGACATCAAATCGTCCTTCGTCGTTGGCTTTGCCTTTGGCGGCACGATCGCCCAGTTGAACGCTGACTTCTTGGCCGGGTTTGGTCCAGCCCCAGATATGAACGGGTTCGTTTCGCTGCACGACCATCGAGTCGCCAAAGATCGCTGGCATCATCAATTCCGCCTGTGCGGTCGAGCCCATCAGGCTCGTCAGACAACTCGCGATCGCGATTCCGGCGAGTAAAAACCGGTTGGGAAGGGGTGTTTTCATGGTGGAAATTTCTCCATGGGAGGGATGGGAGGTGGGATTGTCAGCAGCAGCATAATCGCTGGACCGCCCCGGTTGGGATCGCGACGATTTTCACAAATCTTCGAACATTCCGAGTAAAACGAAACGTGCTCTCAACATTACTTGGTGGAGACCCAATGGTTTGACTCGTTCGTGCAAGGCATTTGAAGACCTGCTTCAGCAGGCCCAACGTCCTGTGCTTGGTCATTTGATCAGGCTGACCGGATCGATCCACGCTGCGCAGGACGTGCTGCAATCAGCGAATGTCACGGCAATGGAAAAACAATATGCGTTTGAAGAAGGAACGAACTTCGTCGCCTGGCTGAGTCAGATCGCCTGCAACCATCATCGCAATCAGGCCCGCAAACTTGCCACGTCCTCCTCCGTGGTACTCGTCGACGATCAATTGCACGACGTCATTGAACGACGTCATCGCGAACGGGTCGAACAGAATCGCCAACGCAACAATTGGCAACGGCTGAGCCACTGCTTGGATCAACTCCCAGATCACCAACGCGAATTGGTCCAGCGGTTTTACTTGGACGGCCAGACATTGAATGAATTAGCTGAAATGAGCGGTCGCAAAGCCAATGCGATCGGGCAAGCCCTTCATCGAGCTCGTCAACGCTTGGTTCGCTGCGTCCAACAAACAGGCGATTCCACAGACGCCGAGTTTCTCTCCGATCATCCCCTTTCTCAACCAACGGCGGAAACCCCATGAGTTCCCGGGAACGAATCGATCAACTGCTGGCCGCTCACTCAGCGAACGAACTGACGGCGGAAGAAGCCAACGAACTGCGAGAGATTTTGATGTCCGACAGCAAGGCCCTGGACCATTACCTCGATCTGTGTGAACTGGACGAGGCATTGGTTTCGCAGACAGCGGCCGGCACGCCCGCATTGAACAAGCCATTCGCAGCTTCGCCGATCACGTCTCAACACTCGAGCATGCGACCCTTTCTCACCTGGTGCGCCGCCGCGTCCGCGTTGGTCGTTGGCAACATGATTTGGTTGCAGACATGGACGGCATCCAATCATTCCCCCGTGGCGATGGTCAACGAAACCGTGACCTCATCACCCGAGGTGGATCGCACGACAACACGGACCACCAACCCTGTCGACGCGAAACACTCCGCCAATCGACGTCCCCCCAATCCGTGGAAGGTCATCAACTCGTCCGGTTCGATGAACCACCCCGCTCTGACCGCCGTCTCGATTCCCGAGCTGGAATCCGCGACCGATCGCAAACTGCAGTTCAATCGTGACATTCGCCCGATCCTCTCGGAAACCTGCTTTCACTGCCACGGTCCAGACGAACAAGGTCGCCGAGCTGACTTGCGACTCGACACGTTGGAAGGCGCCACGGCGGATCTGGGCGGTTACCAACCGATCGTGCCCGGCAACCTCGACGAAAGCGAGGCCTGGAAACGCATCATCAGCGACGATCCCGACATGCTGATGCCGCCACCCGAGTCTCACTTGGCTTTGACGCAGGAGCAAACAACGTTGCTCCAACGTTGGATCGAAGAAGGCGCCGCCTACGAGGGCCACTGGGCTTTCCTTCCGCCAACCATGCCTGAGGTTCCAACCGTTGATTTCACCGAGGAAGAATCCACGCAAAGCTGGGCTCGCAATGAAATTGATTTCTTTGTGGCGGCACGATTGGCCGAATCCGGTCTGGCACCCTCGCCAGAGGCCGAAGCAAGAGCGTTGATCCGTCGACTGAGCTTTGACTTGACCGGTTTGCCGCCCACCCCCGATGAGGTCAACGCATTCGTCCGCGACTATCAACGGCACGGCGAAACCGCTTACCAAGAAACGATCACGCGGTTGCTGAGTTCACCGCATCACGGCGAGCGAATGGCCCTGCCTTGGCTCGATCAAGCTCGCTACGCCGACACCAATGGCTATTCGATCGACGGCGGTCGCCACATGTGGTTGTGGCGAGACTGGGTGATTCAGGCTTACAACGACAACATGCCTTTCGATCAGTTTTTGACCGAACAGCTTGCGGGCGATTTGCTTCCCGATCCGACCGAGTCGCAACGGATCGCAACGGGATTCAACCGCAACCACATGATCACGCACGAAGGTGGCACGATCCCGGAGGAAAACCTCACGAACTATGTCGCCGATCGAGTGAAAACAACCAGTGAGGTGTTCCTCGGTTTGACGATGGGATGTGCTCAGTGCCATGACCACAAGTACGATCCGATCTCGCAGCACGAATACTATCAGTTCTTTGCGTTTTTCAACGAACTGCAAGACCGGGGGTTGGACGGTGACGGAGGCCGCAACGCGGCTCCCAGCATCACCGCGAAAACGGTGCTGCGGACCGATGAACTTCCATCGTTGGAAGCGGAATTGAAACAGCTTCGCGAGCAACTCAACCAGTCCACCGAAGGCTTGGAGTCGTGGTTGGCATCGCAACGTCAGGCAGAAGCATCACGAGGTGACCAGTTTGCGTTGGTGCCCATGGAACTGCTCGATGTGTCCTCTCCCAATCATCGCGGGGCCATTGAATTTGACGCCGATGGCACTGTCAAACTGGGGCAACCCAGTGGTGGCCTGAATGGCATGAGCCATTCACTGCGGTTGTCGACCGGAGACATCGCGGATGGATCGCCGATCATGGGAATTCGCATTTCGTTCCTTCCCCAGCCCGGCCCGGTGAAGCCAGCCTCCGAGCAAGACAAAAACGCTAACGCCCAAACCAACAGTGATCCGCTGATGGTGCTGACCCCCTTCCCAGATGCGGTTCCCAAAGTCGCGACGGTTCTGGTCTCCGCCACCGAACAACCGGCCGACCAAGTGGATTACCACCGGCAATTGGCGTTTCAAAAAATCACTGCCAGCAGTCAAGCCGAAGGGCATGCCACGGGATCGATTCGCGACGAGAGCAACGAACGATGGTGGCAACCCGCCGAAGGTCACTCCGAACAACATCTGACCCTGACATTCGATCAGCCGGTCGATCCCAAGGCGACTCCTTTTCTCAGCGTGTTGGTGGTGTTTGGTCAGCGAAACTCAACGCCGTTCGAGTGGCAGATTCAACCTTTCACAGGCAACGACACCGACAGTCGCTGGGACGCTTCGCTCGCCCAAGTCATTCAAACCTCGCCGAGCGATTGGGATGAACCTACCCGGCACCGTGTGCTGGAGACGTTTCGCGAATTCAGCGACCCACTCCAGCCACTGCGAATTCGAATCAGCAACCTGGAGGAGCGCCGCGAGGCACTGACCGGCACGTTCTCGACCATGGTGATGGACACCGCCGCGAAACCTCGCGAGACGTTTGTGCTGGACCGCGGCCAATATGACTCGCCCACGGACCGGGTTTTCCCTACCACGCCCAAGGTGTTGCCGGAACTCTCTCTCAAGAAGGCCGACCGGTTGGACTTGGCACGTTGGTTGACCAACCCCAAGCATCCTTTGACATCACGCGTGGCGGTCAATCGCATTTGGTCCCTGTTCTTTGGAACGGGATTGGTCGCCACTTCGGCGGACTTTGGATCGCAAGGCGAATACCCCAGTCACCCTGAACTGCTGGATTATCTCGCGACAAGTTTTGTCGAGAACGATTGGAATCAACAACAATTGATGCGTGAAATTGTCAGCAGCGCGACCTATCGCCAGCAGTCCTCCGCCACACCGGAACAGATCGAATTGGATCCCAAGAATCGTTTGCTCGCACGCGGGCCCCGGTTCCGTTTGCCGGCTGAATTCATTCGCGATCAAGCTCTCGCAGTCAGCGATTTGTTGGTGCCTCGGGTTGGCGGTCCAAGTTTGCAACCGTACCAACCACCGGCCCTTTGGAAAGAAGTCAGCCACTTTGGTAGCACACCCGCGACCAAACAAGTCTTCGTGCAAGACCACGGTGAGAAGCTGTATCGACGCAGCCTTTACACGTTTGTCAAACGAACCAGCCCGCATCCGGCGATGGCTGCATTCGATGCACCCAGCCGTGAACTGTGCACGATGGACCGCGGGGTAACGAACACTCCCATCCAAGCCTTGGTGACGCTGAACGACCCCCAGTTCGCCGAAGCCGCTCGTGTGTTGGCCGCTCGTTGGTTGGTCGAGTCGGGGACAGAGGAGCCGGGACGGAGTGAGCCTACGATCACGGACGCGGAACGAATGGATCAGGCTTTCACCATGGTCGTCGGTCGAATGCCCCACGAGGAAGAACGCGAAGCCGTGCTGTCACTGTTGGAAACCGAACGCGAACGCTTCGCTCAATCACCCGAGGATGCTTTGGCGGCTGTCTCAGTGGGCGAGTCACCTCGTTCGGAAACACTGGAACCCGCCGAGCATGCGGCATGGATGCAAGTCGCGACGTTGCTGCTGAACCTCAGCGAAACACTGACTCGACTTTGACCAAGTCGTTCAGGAATTTTTCCCATTCATCGATCCAACACACACCACTTCGAAACGCATCTTCCCATGAACCAATCTTTGATTCACGAACTCGGATTGCGACAATCGCAAATGATGACTCGCCGGTCGCTGTTCGGCGGCTCCGCGGCGGGTCTCGGTGCGATGGCACTCGGAAATCTGTTGGCGTCCGAAGCCAATCCTCAGGCGGCCTCTTCTGGCGGCCAGATTCAATCGAATCTCACCTCCGGGTTGCCTCACTTTGCGCCCAAAGCCAAACGGGTCATCTACCTGTTCCAGTCTGGCGGCCCAAGCCACATTGATTTGTTCGATCACAAAGAGGAACTGGAACAACTGCACGGCACTGATTTGCCGGATTCCATTCGAGGTGGCCAACGACTGACCGGAATGACATCCCGACAGAGCCGTTTCCCAGTCGTCAAACCTTTGTGGGGTGGCAAACGATGCGGCGAGCGTGGGACGTGGGTGGGCAATTTGCTGCCTCATCTGCAAGACATCACCGATGACATCTCGATTGTTCGTTCCATATGGACCGAAGCGATCAACCATGACCCCGCCGTGACCTACATCAACACGGGTTCACAGCAAATGGGGCACGCGTCGATGGGAGCGTGGCTGAGTTATGGGCTGGGATCGGAAAACGAAGACTTCCCTGCGTACATGGTGTTGCTCAGCCAGGGCAGCGGAAAGAACCCCGGCCAACCCCTGTTTTCGAGATTGTGGGGCAGTGGGTACCTGCCCTCCAGCCATCAAGGTGTGATGCTTCGACCGGGTGCGAACCCGGTGCTGTATCTCAAGAACCCCGACGGCGTCTCGCGAGACTCACGTCGGGAACTCTTGAACACGCTCGGACGAATCAACCAACTGCACTCCGAAACCACGGGAGATCCCGAAACGCTGGCACGCATGGAGGCCTATGAAATGGCCTACCGCATGCAGACGTCGGTGCCCGAGCTGACCGACGTTTCGGACGAACCTGAATCCACGTTCGAACTGTATGGGGAAGACGCCAGACGTCCAGGTTCTTACGCCGCGAACTGCTTGCTCGCACGACGCATGGCGGAACGTGGGGTGCGTTTCATTCAACTGTTCCATCGCGGTTGGGATCAACACATCTCGATTCGCAACCAATTGCCGCGGCAATGCAAGGATGTCGATCAAGCCTCCGCGGCGTTGGTCCAGGACCTCAAACGTTTGGGAATGCTCGACGACACCCTGGTGATTTGGGGCGGCGAGTTTGGCCGCACGGTCTACAGCCAGGGCCAACTCGAGAACCCCAGTTCAGGACGCGACCATCACGGTCGCTGCTTCACGACTTGGATGGCCGGCGGCGGCGTGAAAGCTGGTTTCGACTACGGCACGACGGATGAGTTTTCGTACAACATCGTCGAGAACCCGGTCCACATCCGCGATCTCAATGCGACCGTGTTGAACTTGTTGGGAATCGACCACGAACGGTTCACATTCAAATTCCGAGGCCTCAGCCAACGACTCACCGGCGTCGAAGAAGCCCACGTCATTCGAGATCTCATTGCCTGAGATCGCCAGCCAAATGCTCCGGAGTTGCCTGTTCGAGCTGTTCTGATTGGGGCACCTCAACAGACGCCGCAAGCAGCACCAACAACCACAACAACGTCGACGCAAAGGGGAAGGTTTCAAACGCGGTGTCTTCGAACAACCCTGAAACACAAATGTAAGCTGCGATCCCGCGAAACAAGGGATCGACCACCATGAACGCGTGGTACACCGTCCACCCGACCAGCACCGCGACACAGATGCCCGAAAAAATGCCGGCCGAAAAAATCGCGTGCAGCAACAAGTTGTGCGTGTGATGCGAAAAGTCCTCCAGCAACAACGGCGCGCTATTCAGTCCCCATCCGGTCAGTGGTCGTTGTGCAATGTAGCGAATTGCTTCCGTCCAAATCTCGGTTCGTCCCGTTGCCGACGTGAGTTCGTCGACGTCGCCGGTCTTGGTGCCAACGGCGACCACTCGGCTGCCCACGTCGGAACCTTCCGACAACAAACCAATTGCCAGCATCGCCAAACAGATCCCCATCACGCCGCATAGACCGAGTGCCAACCCACGACGGTTGGCCAGCCGATCGATCATCACGGCCAAGACAGCTGCCGCACACGAAACGGCCGCCGTGCGACTCATCGATTCAAACATCGTCGCGACGGAGATCGCGAAAACGAATCCCGTCATCGCGATCATGACGGGTGTGAGCGGACGGTTTCTCGTTCGCCAAAGTCCCAGACAAACCAAGATCGCCAACGCGCCGATGCGACCGAGTGAGTTGGGATGCGCCGTGCTGCCCATGCGTTCGATGATCAGAGACTGGCCGAGTTCTTCTTGGTAGACCGCCGTCTCACCGCCACCAAGGTACAGACACCACGCGACGATCAGATGCAGCACCAATCCAACCAGCACGCATTGAAGCGACTGACGCAGAGATAAAAACTGCAACGTCACAGCGATGAACACGATGTAAAGACAGCTGATCATCGCGGCAGCGCGTGACACCGTGGCAGCGGGGCCAAAGGCTGCGGCACTGGTCACCAAAAAGATGCCGCCCAGAGCCACCAGAATCCAACCTGGAAATTTCGCGAGACGCTGACGCACCGGCGGGCACAACATCCAACCCAACACAGCGACCAAACCAACCGCCCCGGACAGGAGCAGCTTCATCGCCACCTCCATCGTCAAACCAGCGCCCGCCGATCCAGCTGGAGTCGAGTCGGATTGATCCAGCGGATTGAGTGCCACGGCAAGGATCAACAGCAGCGGACACACCAGCGCAAACAGTCCTTCCAAAACACCGCGTTGTGAATCCGGTGATGGCGTTGGCTGTTCCACGTGTTCGTCGAAGTCTTGGTCGAGGGATGCTTCCAAGGACGACGTTCCTGCCAGAAGGGACATGAACGTACTCTAGTTCACCGGTCCGCGATTGCCATGATCGGACGATCGCCACCGCGCAGGCTGTCGTTCTCAGGAACTCACGTCTCGGCAATCTCGTGGGGCGCAGTGATCACGCGTGACTTTTTTCCCTACAATCCAGCCATGACCACCCCATCCTCCGAACCGAATGAATCGCAGTGTGCGGTCTATCTGAAGGCACTCGGCGACCCTTTGCGACTGCAAATCGTGCGAGCACTGCAGACCGGCCCGCTGAGCGTTTCCGACCTGTCGATCTTGGTTGAACAAGAAATTGGTACCGTCTCGCACCATTTACGAGTCCTCTTTCACGCCGATTTGGTGCAGACGCAGCGGGAAGGCAAGTTCATCTATTACTCACTGAAGGACGGTCTGCTCGCCGGTCGAGGAAAGGCAAAGCAATCCGCGCTGAACCTCGGATGCTGCCAACTCGACATGGGTCCAATGAACCCCTCGTGAATCGAGCAACGGCCCACCTTCCCAGCACCGGCTGGCGGATGATTGACTGACGTTCTAACGTTCGTCAGAATGTTTGATTCACGAGTTCGCCATCGATTGGTGCGCCCGGTCAGTTCCCACCATCAAGCAATGAGACTCACTGATGCCCCAGCCCATCGAATTCATCATGATCGGCGGTTTCCTGGGAGCTGGCAAAACCACGCTCATCGCAAGATTGGCAAAGCGTCTGCAATCTGAAGGCAAACATGTTTGCATCGTGACCAACGATCAAGCCGCCGGTTTGGTCGACACACAATTGCTGAAGAGCCAAGGGTTGGAAGTCAACGAAGTCGCAGGGTCTTGCTTCTGCTGCAACTTCGATGGTTTGACCGACGCGATGGAAGAGTTTGAAAGTCGACAACGCCCCGACGTCATTCTCGCCGAGCCAGTCGGAAGCTGCACTGACCTGATCGCGACCATCGCGGCACCGATGATGGAACGTCTCGGTGAAAAGTTCGTGCATCGTCCGTATGCCGTGGTTCTGAAACCCAATCACGGCAAGAAGATCTTGTCTGGCGCGGGAGGTGGATTTTCTGAGAAAGCCGAATACATCTTCCGCAAGCAACTCGAAGAGTCCGAAATCATCTTGCTCAATCGCATTGATGAATTGTCCGAGGAAGACGTGCAGGCGCTCAAAGAAAAACTGAACGAGCAGTACCCGGGGCGCAAAGTCATCCCACTGTCCGCCAAGACCGGCGAGAACCTGGATGTTCTGTACGACGCCTTCCAAGGCAAAGCGGCGCCTCGTGAAACGATGATGGAAGTGGATTACGACGTCTACGCTGACGGCGAAGCAGAGCTCGGTTGGCTCAACGCGACGGTCAACTTTCAGAGCGAAGACTCGTTTGCACTGGATGACCTCAGCGTGGGTCTGATTGAGGATTTGCGACAACGTCTTTTGACCTTGGGCGCGGAACCCGGCCACTTGAAAGTGCTCTGCAGCAGCAACCGAGCCGACGACGAACCAGTCAGTGTTGCCAACTTGATCGACAGTGACTCCCAAACCGTGTTGTCGATCGCCTCGGGAGTGAACGCAACCAATGCGAAAGCGATCATTAACGCGCGCGTGCGACTGGCACCCGAAGCGTTGACAAAAGAAGTGCAGGAAGTCGTTCAGTCGGTGGCCTCTCGATTGAACGCCCAAACGGAGACGATTCAACTGGACAGCTTCCGGCCTGGCCGCCCTGAACCGACTCACCGCATTCGCTGACACCGCCGTTTGAACCAGTCGCGAAAATCGAACTCGCGAATCATGCGTTGGGGTTCTGGTCTTGATGCTGTTCGATCACTCGGCGTGCGATGGCCAAGGAAGCGGTCGCTGCAGGACTGGGAGCGTTCAAGACATGAGTGACGTTGGGCGTCGATCGAAACAAAAAGTCATCGACCAACTCACCGTTCGCTCGCACGGCTTGGGCCCGCACACCGGCGCGGGCTGGCACCAAGTCCGAGGCTCGCAGTTCAGGAATGAGTTTTTGGAGCGCGGTCACGAAAGCGGATTTTCGGAGCGAGCGATTCATTTCGCCGAGTCCCTTCCGCCAATGCTTCTGAATCAACTGGCGAAAGCCGCTGTATCCCAATGTCCGTTGCAGGTATCGAACATCGATGTCACGCCAACGGTAGCCTTCGCGAGCCAGAGCCAAGACGGCATTGGGACCGCACTCGACACTTCCATCCACCATCCGTGTGAAATGCACGCCCAAGAAGGGAAACGCGGGATCTGGAACCGGGTAAATCAGGTTCCGGCACAACCCTCTTCGTTCGGGCCGCAATTCGTAGTATTCACCACGAAAGGGGATGATTCGAACCTCGTCGGTTGCAGCGGCAGCAGGGTCTCCAGTCGATTGCGACGCAGGGTCTGCTTCTGAAAGGAGCGTGTCGCTGTGAAGGCCAGCGCAGACGATCGCGGAACGAGCGTGGACGACGAGCTCTTGGTTTGGGTTTTCTCTTTCCACACTGATCAGGCGAACCCCGCCTTCCTCCGCCGCGATCCGTCGCACCTGAGAACCCAACCGAACGTCACCTCCCAATTCTTCGATGCAATGTTGATAAGCGTTGCATACCGTTCGGTAGTCCACGATGCCGGTCTCGGGCACGGCAATCGCGTCGACTCCCGCCACGGCAGGTTCGAGATGCCGCAGTTCGGTCGTTGAGATCCGTCGAAAATCCACTCCGTTGAGCGTCGCTCGTTGAATGATTGTTTCCAACGAGTCCAACTCGGTGGGATTCGTTGCCACAACGACTTTCCCGCATTTTTCCCAACGAATCCCTTGCTTTTCGCAAAACGCTTCGAGTTTGGTTTTGCCTTCCCGACACAACAACGCTTTCTCACTCCCGGGCCGATAGTAGATGCCTGAATGGATCACGCCGGAATTGTGTCCGCTCTGGTGGCGACCGACCTGAGACTCGGTTTCCAGCACCGTGACCCCCTTCCCCGGATGGGTCTCCAACCAGGTCATCGCAGTGGCAAGCCCAACGATTCCGCCTCCAATGACGGCTAAGTCACAGTTCTGATTGGATGTTTGTTTCATAAAAAATCTCTGACCGTTTCGCTCCTTGGTTCAGTTTGAAACCTAGAGTTTCCTTATCGAGTGAAGCCACCACGCACGGGCATGCATTGAAAAAGGACTCACTCGATCGTACTCCACGCAGGAGCAACCAACGAACTGGGCAAAAATGAGTACCGCATCCCCCAACATCAATTTGAGCAAGAACACAATTCTTGTTTCGGTGGACGATCTTCAGGTCGGCGAGATTTGTCGTTCGCCAATCGATGACGAGATCGGTCGCTTGCTGCTTGGTGCGGGTACACGAATCACAACCGAAGTGATCGATGGTCTGCGGGAACGCGGCATCAAAGATTTGACGGTCAATGCGGACGAAGCCGACACGTTGAGCGGTCGGTCCAAGGGTGCAGCGGTCAAACCGAAGCCGAAAATCGGCCGAGACACGGGGCACAATCCTGGACAAGATCCCGCCAAGTGGATCAAAGGTGTGCCCCTGAAAGATGCATTGGTCGATCGCCACCACGAACCCATCAATCAGACCCGTCGCCGGACGTTGCAAGGCCACGTCCAACAGGCACGCAGCAAATTTGAAGAAATTCGATTGGCTCTTTCCGAGCGAAAGATGCAAACGGTCGAAGCGTTGTCCGATCTCTCCGGCGCGTTCGCGTCTGCCATGGTGGACGACCATGATCAAACCGTCGGCGAGGTGGTTGCCTGCAACACAGAAATGTCATTGACCGATCGCAGCGTGAAGCTGGGTGTCTTGGCCATGGCCATTGGAACCGAACTCGACCTGGATGGTCCCTCGGTTTTAGAAATCGGCATGGCCGGTCTGTTGCATGACATTGGTTTGTACTCGATGAACCCCGAGTTCAGCGTTCCGGGAAGGGGTCCCTTTTCGCAACAAGAAACATGGGAATACCGCAAACACCCGGTGGTCTCCGCCAACAGTCTTCGCGAAGTATCCGACATTCCCCACGCGGTATTGCTGGCGATCGAACAGGTCCACGAACAATACGACGGCTCGGGTTACCCGTTTGGTTTAGAAGGCAAACGAATTCACATCTACGCGCGAATTCTCAACGTCTGCGACACTTACCTTCGGTTGGTCCTCGGAACCGCGTACCGCAAAGCTCTGGTCCCGCACGATGCGTTGGGATTCATTTTGCATCAGGCTCGGTACGGTCTGTTCGACGCCCAGGTCATTCATGCCCTGTTGCGGACCAAATCGTTGTTCCCCTTGGGTAGTCGTGTCGAATTGGCCAACGGAAAGTGGGCGGACGTGATTCGTCGACCCATCGAAGGCTACGCCTGTCCTGTCTTACAACTTTCCGATGGTGAACTGTTTGACCTCGTGGAAAATCCACACGAGGTGGTTCAGCCCCACTGCGACCCGCAACGCAATCAAGGTCGGTTGTCGATCGAAGCGATGCAAAAGATTCGCTGGAACCCGGCTGACGAATTGTTCTTTGAAGAAGCGTGATCTGCCCGGGAATGTATGAAGCAGGTTGGCAGGAATGATGGGCACAACCATGTGAGCCGGTTGGGCTTCAGCCTGGACTGCTAAATCTTTGGGATTGACACTCCAACAGCGGATACAAGTTTTCTTCCGGCTTCTGCCTTTCTTCATCCCGGTAGGGATTTCAGATGGTAGCCGGGGGTCGCTGCGTAGCAGCACACCCCCGGAAAGCGAGCCTCCCCAAAATACTCTCCATCCCGCCGTGGCCAATGGCCACGGCGGGATGGAGAGTGGCGGCGTGGGGTTTGCATGTCCATCGGTGGCGCTATCGCTTACCGACGGCTACCATCTTGCATCCCTACCGGGATGAAAACTTGCGCAAGCGACAATACTCTCCAAGCCCAAACGTTCAGCAGTCCAGCTTCAGCCCCGGTTGTGCGCGGGAACCGTGGCTAACGGTGGGCTGTTCAACCTTTGGGGTTG